>NZ_POXP01000002.1:0-300000 GCF_003044935.1 Neisseria subflava
TGGTATGGGTACCGTCACCATTATCTACAACTTCACCTGTGATGCTGTCGCCTTTGTCGCCTTTAGCGCCGGCTGCACCAGTGTCACCTTTATCGCCTTTAGCACCGGCTGCACCAGTGTCACCTTTGTCGCCTTTAGCGCCGGCTGCGCCAGTAGCGCCGTCTTTACCATCTTTACCGTTTTTACCGTCTTTAACGATAGTAGTAGTGACTGAGCCATCACCTAGATTAGTAATAGTGATGGTATGGGTACCGTCACCATTATCTACAACTTCACCTGTGATGCTGTCGCCTTTGTCGCCTTTGTCGCCTTTAGCGCCGGCTGCGCCAGTGTCACCTTTATCGCCTTTAGCACCGGCTGCGCCAGTGTCACCTTTGTCGCCTTTAGCGCCGGCTGCGCCAGTGTCACCTTTGTCGCCTTTAGCGCCGGCTGCGCCAGTGTCACCTTTGTCGCCTTTAGCGCCGGCTGCGCCAGTGTCACCTTTATCGCCTTTAGCACCGGCTGCACCAGTGTCACCTTTGTCGCCTTTAGCGCCGGCTGCACCAGTGTCACCTTTGTCGCCTTTTTCGCCTTTAGCGCCGGCTGCACCAGTATCACCTTTGTCGCCTTTAGCGCCGGCTGCGCCAGTGTCACCTTTATCGCCTTTGTCGCCTTTAGCGCCGGCTTCGCCAGTGTCACCTTTATCGCCTTTGTCGCCTTTAGCGCCGGCTTCGCCAGTGTCACCTTTATCGCCTTTGTCGCCTTTAGCGCCGGCTGCACCAGTGTCACCTTTATCGCCTTTAGCGCCGGCTGCACCAGTATCACCTTTGTCGCCTTTGTCGCCTTTAGCACCGGCTGCGCCAGTGTCACCTTTGTCACCTTTGTCGCCTTTAGCGCCGGCTGCACCAGTGTCACCTTTATCGCCTTTAGCACCGGCTGCACCAGTATCACCTTTGTCGCCTTTAGCGCCGGCTGCACCAGTGTCACCTTTGTCGCCTTTGTCGCCTTTTTCGCCTTTAGCGCCAGCTGCGCCAGTGTCGCCTTTAGCGCCGGCTGCACCAGTATCACCTTTGTCGCCTTTATCGCCTTTAGCGCCGGCTGCACCAGTATCACCTTTGTCGCCTTTAGCACCGGCTGCGCCAGTGTCACCTTTGTCACCTTTGTCACCTTTGTCGCCTTTAGCGCCGGCTGCACCAGTGTCACCTTTATCGCCTTTAGCACCGGCTGCACCAGTGTCACCTTTGTCGCCTTTAGCGCCGGCTGCACCAGTGTCACCTTTGTCGCCTTTTTCGCCTTTAGCGCCGGCTGCACCAGTGTCACCTTTATCGCCTTTGTCGCCTTTAGCGCCGGCTGCGCCAGTATCACCTTTGTCGCCTTTAGCGCCGGCTGCACCAGTGTCACCTTTGTCGCCTTTAGCGCCGGCTGCACCAGTAGCACCGTCTTTACCATCTTTACCGTTTTTACCGTCTTTAACGATGGTAGTAGTTACTGAGCCATCACTTTCATCAATAATAGTGATGGTATGAGTACCGTCGTTGTTATTTACAACTGTACCAGTGACGCCGCTGCCTTTTTCGCCAGTATCACCTTTTTCGCCGGTATCGCCTTTAGGGCCAGCAGGACCGGTATCGCCTTTTTCGCCTTTAGCACCAGGTGCGCCGGTAGCACCAGTAGAACCACCACCAATTACGCTCAGGGTGTATTCGTTAGAGCCGTTTGAGGTCATTGTCAAACCGTTACCGGCGATCAGTTTCAGGGTGTTATTGGCATTTGATTTAGGATCGTATGTGTATCTACCTACATCTGGTGAGCTACCGCTGCCATTGTGGCCTGAGAATACAAACGGATTCAGGTTTTCGATGCGGTTTGCAACAGCGTACAATTGAGAGCCGTTGATTGCATCGGTAGAAGTTGAAGAGATACGACCTGCAGCAACGTTTTGGATTTGACGTTCTTTACCTTCAGAACCTACAGACAATACTGCGCCGTTACCCAAACCGCTGGTTGCGCCTGCGAAACCACCGTAAGTGTAGCCGCGAACAGTAGCGCTGTTAGTAGGTGCGAAGTTGCTGGTTGTAGAGCCGTTACCCAGAGCTACGCTGTTTTCGATAGTAGATTTAGCTTCTGTACCCAAAGCCAGAGTGTTTTTGGCTGTTGCTTGAGCACCGTTACCCAGAGCAGTTGCATATTCACCACCATTGGCTTGAGCACCACGGCCCAATGCGATGGCTTGTTGTGAAGTGGCTTGGCTTTGTACGCCCAAAGCTACTGAGTATTTACCTGTTGCTTGAGCAGCAGGACCGAATGCAGAAGCAGAAATACCGTCGGCTACAGAACCGCGACCGATTGCTACGGCAGAACCTTGTTTAGCTTTAGCGTCGCCACCCAATGCTACTGCGCCGTTTGCCAGGGCTTGAGAACGTTGGCCGATAGCAGTTGCTACGATACCGGTTGCTTGAGCATTAGTACCGATTGCCATAGCTGAACCGGCATTATTAGCACCCACAACACCATCACCATCAGCACCAGTAGAGGTACCATCAGCTTTTGCTTCAAAACCTACAGCAACGTCAGCAGCTTGGTTAGCAACTGCGGCACTACCATGAGCAATAGAGTTACTACCCAAAGCTTGAGTTGTAAAACCTGTTGCAACAGAATAAGCACCACTTGCTTTCGCTGCAGTACCTGTTGCAATTGAGCGTCCACCAGTAGCAGAAGCACGCAAACCTACAGCAATGTCATTTACCTGACTTGCACTGGCTTTGTTACCAACAGCAACAGCATTATCACCAGCTGCAGTAGAGTCATAACCAGCAGCAACTGCAGAAGAACCAGAAGCATTAGATGATTTACCTACGGCAACAGTAGCTGGACCAGATGCTTTTGATTGAGAACCAAAAGCAAGAGACTCACCACCGGTAGCTTGAGCTTGCTTACCAATAGCTACATCCATATCTTTGCTAGATGTTGCCTCTCTACCGATCGCAACAGAATCAATAGACTGATTAGTTGCACCAAAACCAATTGCAACACCATTTTCTTTAGTTGCATTTGCGTCTTTACCAATAGCTACTGCCTTATCTCCAGTACCAGTTGCATTAGTACCAACAGCAATTGCGTCATGAGAGACTACATTGTTACCTTCGTTTCTATAAGTATTTGCATCAGTACCAATATTGATATTGTTGAAACCTAGCTCTACCGTCTTCCGATTTTTATCATTAGACTTAATAGTAATTGTACTGTTATCCACATCCACACCTGCCTGAGCAGCACCAGAAGCCATCAAGGCACCTGCAGCAACCACTACAGCAGCTACGGCTTTACGCTTGTCAGAAGCGGATTTTTTGCCGTGTGCATGGCTGATTTCAGAAACCGCGGTCCATGTCTGGGTCGCGTGGTTCCAAATGACTTTAAAGACTTTATTCATATCGATTTTCCTGTAAGGGGTTTGATTTCTTTCGGGACGTTTGCTCGGCCATAAACCGCTTGCCCATACATATGCCGCACTTCAGAGTCTCCCCTTTATGCGGTTTTACGTCGTAATCTCTTGTATGCAATTCCCGTGCCAAAAGTTTCCACTCGGCCGAATGGCAGCTAAATTCCTGTTTTAAGGGATTTTATGCTGATACATTTTGGGAAGCTTGTGAAGTTTGGGAAACGATGTGCCGTTTTTTGTCAGCTTGTTTCTTAACAAGTCACTTTTTGTCAGCTTCTTTCAATGCATTCGGAATCCTTGTCCAAATTTTATATGCGTTTGGTTTTACAAATCAACTCTTCCGATAAAGTGTTATTTTTTCGCCCTCAACGGTCATGCTGGTTAGATTTACTTGTTGCTTTTTTTAAACGATTTTTCTAGCTATATGATTTTTATTGAAATTTTTAAACAATAATGATTATTAAATAATATGTTAACAGGATAGTTATTTTAGTGATAGATTTAGATGTCAGCTTTTATTTAGAGAATTAATGAGATTTGTATCGAAGATCGGTTTGAAACGTGTAACGGGTTTATATCGCCTGTTTTCAGACGGCCTTTGACGTTTCCTAACATATAAATAGTGAACAAATGATACGAATTTATGCGCTATTAAGCCGATAGACAGCGTTAAAAAGGCAAGTGTAAAACTTGCCTTTACGTTTGGGATTTGTTTGTTCTTTATTGTAGAAAACTGTGTTGTTTTTCAGACGGCCTTACCAACGGAATGTTTGGGTCACACCTGCGGAAGCGCCGTTGTTGCCGGCATAGCCGTAGCCGCCGGTATGGCTGGAGGCGCAGGCGGTGAGTGTGGCGAGGGTGAGGATGAGGAGGATGTGTTTCATGTTTTTTCTCTGAGTGGGTTGGTTTTAGACTTTTGTGGCGTTGCGTTGCTGCATGAATCGGACGGGCTGGGGCTTGGTTGCTTTGTCCTGATTTGTAGTTAGGCCGCTAAATTGTTTGATGATTGAAAAGGCCGTCTGAAAACGGGTTTCATGATATTGAAACTTTGTTTTCAGACGGCCTTTATTTTATATCAGCTTATTAGTGGCGGAAATGGCGAATACCCGTTACCACCATCGCAATACCGTGTTCGTCCGCTGCGTCAAAGACTTCTTGGTCGCGCATGGAGCCTGCGGGGTGGATGATGGCTTTGATGCCCTGCTCGGCAATGACATCTACGCCGTCGCGGAATGGGAAGAAGGCATCGGAAGCGGCACAGGCGCCGTTTAAGTCTAAGCCTGCGTCCTGCGCTTTACGGGCGGCGATACGGGTGCTGTCCACGCGGCTCATTTGGCCTGCGCCGATGCCGTAGGTTTGGCCGCCTTTGCCGAAGACGATGGCGTTGGATTTGACGTATTTGGCGACGTTCCAGACAAACATCAGGTCGTTCCATTCTTGCTCGGTCGGTTGGCGTTTGGAGACGACTTTCAAATCGGCGCGGTTAAGGCGGTGGATGTCGGGGGTTTGTACCAACAGTCCGCCGCCGACGCGTTTGAGTTCAAAGCGGTTGGCATCTGCTTCAAGCGGCACTTCCAATACGCGCACGTTTTTCTTGGCGGCGGCGATTTCGAGGGCTTCGGCGGTAAACTTCGGCGCCATGAGGACTTCCATAAATTGGTTGTCGGTAATTTGTTTGACGGTTGCGCCGTCCACTTCGCGGTTGAAGGCGATGATACCGCCGAATGCGCTGGTGGTATCGGTAGCGTAGGCGAGTTTGTAGGCGGTCAAGGTATCGGCTGCAACGGCAACGCCGCACGGATTGGCGTGTTTCACGATCACGCAGGCCGGCACGTCAAAGGATTTGACGGCTTCCCATGCGGCATCTGCATCGGCGATGTTGTTGTAAGACAATTCTTTGCCTTGCAGCTGTTTGTAGGCGGAAAGGCTGCCTGCGGCGGGGTAAATATCGCGGTAGAACGCGGCTCGTTGGTGCGGATTTTCGCCGTAGCGCATGTCTTGCACTTTAATCCAGCTTTGGTTGAACTGGCTTGGGAATTCGCCGATTTGGGGCTGGCCGCTTAAGACGTCGTCTGAAAGCGAAGTCAGGTAGTTGGAAATCATGCCGTCGTATTGGGCGGTATGGCTGAATGCTTTGCGTGAGAGGTTGAAACGGGTTTTGTCGCTCAATGCGCCGTTGTTGGCTTCGAGTTCGGCGGCGATGACCGGAAAATCGGCGGTATCGGTAACGATGGCGACGTGTTTCCAGTTTTTCGCGGCAGAACGCACCATGGTCGGGCCGCCGATGTCGATGTTTTCAATCGCGTCTTCCAGTGTGCAGTTTGGTTTGGCGATGGTGGCGGCGAAGGGGTAGAGGTTGACGCACACGAGATCGATGTTGCCGATGTCGTGCTCTTCCATCTTGGCGACGTGTTCGTCCAAATCGCGACGTCCGAGTATGCCGCCGTGGATTTTCGGATGCAGGGTTTTCACGCGGCCGTCGAGCATTTCGGGGAAGCCGGTATAGTCGGCAACTTCGATAACGGGGACGCCTGCATCAGCCAAGAGCTTTGCTGTACCGCCGGTAGAGAGGATTTCAACACCGAGCTTGGTCAGGGTTTGTGCAAATTCGACTGCGCCTGTCTTGTCGGATAGGCTGATCAGGGCGCGTTTGATGGAAGACATTTGGATTTCCTTTGTTGAAGGTTTAATCGATATGGGATGAATTTTCAGGGCGGTATTATCCGCTATTTTTGCCTTTTTGGCAGTAGGTTTTTATAGATATTGTTGACAATTTTATTGTAAAAGGCCGTCTGAAACTTGGTTTCAGACGGCCTTTTGCTTTTGCCTATTTAAATCCCATTTTCTTTGCCACCCATACTGCGCCTGCCATGCCTGTACATAATGGCATGAGTAAGGCAACGGGGGCGTAGGTTAGCTCCAAAATAAAGGCTATGGCTGTCAAGGGCATTTTGAGGGAAACACCGAGGAAAACGGCGGCGCCGACAACGGCCGCGCTTTCGGAGGACATTTCTGGGAAAACGCCGTTCCACGCGGCTGCGGCGGCAAAGGCGATGGTACTGCCGAGCATCATGGACGGGGTAATCAGGCCGCCGTATGCACCTGCCACCAGCGCCATCAAGACGACCAGCCATTTGACGGCGGTCAGCTCAAGGCTGTGTTGCCAGTCGGTCAATCCGCCAAAGGTCAGTTGGTTACCTGCTTTGCCGTTGCCCAAAATTTCGGGAAACCAAACGGCAATCGCGCCGATGAGTGCAAACATACAGACGGCCAAGGGAATGATTTTGATGTTGTCGCGCTTGATGAAGGGGAATTTTTGGGCGGTGCGCTGGAAAAAGACGGCGGTTGCGCCCAGTATCGGTCCGATGATGGCGGAAAACCAAAGTAATGATGTGTTGATGGAAAGGTTGGTTGGATGATATTGCTGCACGTCGCCCAAGCCGATGCGTGCGACAGCGGTGGCGATGACGGAAGTCAGCAATGCGGCGGCGACGGCTTGCTGCGTCCACAAGCCAAGCATGGCTTCGAGGATAAAAAGTGTGGAGGCGAGCGGCACGTTATACACAGCCGCCAAACCTGCACCTGAGGCGCAAGCAATGACCAGCCTTGCGTCGTCTTCGCTCAACCCGAAACGGTTGACGCCTACTGAAGCAAAGGCAGCAGTCATTTCGCGCGGCGCAACTTCGCGACCGAGCGGCGAGCCAAGCCCGACGGTAATGATTTGCAACAGGGCATGGCTGACGGTTTCAAAAAACGGAAAACCGGCAAGCGGATTTTTAACCACGGCTTTAATGCTCGGTTGCGGCCTGCCGTAGCGTTTGAGCAACCACCACCCCAAGCCGACCACCACGCCGCAAAAGGCCATCACGCCGATACGTCGCTCTGGACTTGCCTGCGATACGCCCTCTCGGAATGAAACGTATAGGCCGTCTGAACCGTAACCATAGGCAAGATGTTGAATTGTATGCATGATTTCGGTTAATACAATGCCGACCATGCCGCCGATAATGCCGGTAATGATGAGGGCGACCCAAAGTTTATGCGTTTCTTTCACGGGATTTGACTTGAGGTAGTAGTGGTTTGATAAAAGCGTTTTTCAAGGAAACTATTGTCCGCCTAAGGGATAGTTTTTGGGGGCAACGTGGGTTTTGCCGTTATAAGGGAAAATATATTTCTGATTTTTATAATTTTTCTTTCCTGATACGCCGCTGAGTTTTGCAGTCAACGCCCATACGCCGGATACGGCAGGACGGCTTTTGTCAAAAGCAATTTTGGCTTCCAGGCTGGTATATCTGTTTTTGCAGTCTCGTTTTTCATGCCCTTTCCATTCATCGCAATCGCCAAAATATGCGCCGTTATCGTTACCGTTGATAATTAAGCTTTTACGGACACGGTTGCTATTATCGGTAAACAGGAAATTTTCTCCGGTTGTCGTTTCACCCTGACCGGTATAACCTGACTCGACAGTGTAGCCCCAGTTCTGCTCACCCATCTGGACAAACCGCCAATCCTTATTCTCCGGCACATCCCCCCATGCGCCAATTTCATCGCTTCCATGTTGTTTGATTGCCCACTTTCCGTCTGTTTTTTCCAAAACAAACAATTCCGCCAGACCCGAAGAAGCATGCGCGTCCTGTTTTACTTTTTGTTGCATATCGTAGGCAAAACCTGTGTACAACACATAGCGCGTGGCTTTGCCGTTGCGCGTTACGGCATGGTCGGCAACGGGTTTCATGCAATACATAATATTGTCAGATACTGTCTCACTGTCTTTCGGCGGCTTGGCGAGCTGGCATTTGTGCGCGGCAAGCGGTCGGTTGTAATACTTGGCAATGACGGCTTGTACGGCGGCTTTATCGTTATCGGGTGCAGCCGACGCCAAGATAGGGCAGGCAAGCAAAAGCAGGGAGATAATGTGTTTCATAGAAATTTTCCCAAAATGTTTTATTGAAAAAAGATACTGCTTACTTCAGGCCGTCTGAAACCGTTTTCAGACGGCTTTTTTGTGTTTGTTGCTGACACGCGCCAACATACCGGCGACAAAAGTGGACGCAATAACGACGGTAATGCCCATCGCAGACATAGCGCTTAAATGTTCGCCCAAAATTAACACCGCCATGATAACGCCGATGACCGGCTCAAGCGAAATCAGTAGGCCGGATACGTTGGCAGGGACTTTGTTCATGCCTTTGTTCCACAACAGATAGGCAAGCCAGCTGCAACCGATCCCCATATATAAAATCGACAGCGTACCGCCCCATGACCAGTTGATTTGATAACTGTCTGCCAACACCAGCGAAAACGGCAGACACAACACCGCCGCCACCGCCATGGAAGCCACGGTAAATGCAGGCGCACCGATACGGGCAACCATCTGCTGGCTCGGACGTATCACGCCTGCAAAACCCAATCCCGCAAGCAAAATCAACAGACAGCCGAACCAGTCAATCGTACCGCCCTCTTCCGCGCCGCCCATTACCATCATGCCCACGCCGACAAACGCCGCCGTACCGCAAATCCAGTGGTAAATTTTCGCTTTGTCGTTGAAAAAGAAATGACCGACAAAAACCACCAGCAAAGGCTCCAACCCCACCATGGTAACCGCGCTGGCGGCAGACGTGTATTTCAAACCGATAAACTGGAGCATCAAAACGACAACGTAGTTGACAAAGGAAATCCACAACAACGGCTTCCACTCGCTCCGCGGAATCCTACCCAAATGACGGCGGCACGACGGCAGTACCATCAACGCGGCAATCAACAACCGTGCCTCAACCATCAGCGCAGGGTCGATCATCTCGTAAGAATACTTGGCAGCGATAAAAGAGCTGCCCCAAATCAGCAGGGCAAGTATTTGATAGAACATGGTCCGACCTTTTAAAAAGGATTAATCGTTTCTTCTCTATATTTATTATTCAGACGGCCTGGAGAGTTAGCCTTTTTTATTTTGTCTGCGTCAGCGAATCCAAAAAGTCAAAGAGTTTGGCATTCATTTCACTGAAATCCGCCGCTTCGATTTTATCCGGATGCTGGACATAAGTTTGGGCTTGGCTTTGTTCGGCCACATTTTCGCGTCCGTCCACCGCAATCAGCAGCCCGACGGCTTCATGGTCAAACTCCAAATGGGCCTGGAAGGCATAATGTTTGGGCGCAAAACGGATAATCTGGCGCGGACAGCCTTTGCTGGTTGCCAACACAACCGCCTTATCCGTCAAACCGGGCATATCACCGTGCCAATGGCCGGTATTCAGGGTTTTGCCCAACAGGGAAACATGGGCATCCGCCAAACCTTCCGCCGTCAGCTCAATCGGATAAATGCCGATTTCACGCTCAGGGCTGCGTGTGTGGCGCGCGCCGTAGGCAACGGATAAAAGCTGCGCACCCAAACACACGCCGACAATATATTTATCCGCCACCATCGCCTGACGCATCAGGCACAGCTCTGATTCGGGGTCGTAATACGGGAATGCCTGCCTGTCTTCATCAGGCGATTGCGGCCCGCCCATCACAATCAAAAAATCTATATCATCCACATTGTCAGGCAGGGTTTCCCTTTCGTACACTTTGGTTGTACTGATGTTATGTCCGCGCCATTGCGCCCATTTCAAATATGCTCCCGGCACTTCAAATGCCTCGTGCAAGATGAAATGGATATTTAACTTATTCGGATTTTGCATTGTTATTTCTCCTTCGACCGTCAGGACGGATTGCCCTGCCGCATTACAGCATACCGTGCTGTTGTAATTTTTTACGCAGGGTATTGCGGTTCAAACCCAAAATAACCGCCGCTTTAGACTGGTTGCCGCCGCATTGCTCCATCACGCAGGCAAGCATCGGCTTTTCCACTTGATGCAATACCATATCATACACGCCGCAAGGTTCCGTACCATCCAAGTCTTTGAAGTATTGTCGTAAGTTTTGTTCAATACATTGCGCAATGTCAGTCGTCGTTTGATTCATCGTGATTGTCTTTCTTTAGATTTGTTTTTAAATGATGAGGCCGTCTGAAACTCTTCAGCCTTCCCGATAATGGCATACCCAACGGTTGGTTTTTTCTGAAAGTATTTCAAGATAGGCGGCAATGGTATCGTATTGTGCCGCAGCACTATCCAAGCGGTTGATTTCCCGGCGTGTTTGCTCTCCGTCGGGCATTTCATCGATGTACCAGCCGATGTGTTTGCGGGCGATGCGTACGCCGGCAATTTCGCCATAAAATTCATGCATGGCGCGGATGTGGTTCAAAATGGTGGCGTTGCATTCTGCCAAGCTCAAGGCCGGCGGCAAAACGCCGTGTTCGGCGTAATGTTTTAAATCACGGAAAAGCCACGGCCTGCCTTGTGCGCCGCGCCCTATCATGATGCCGTCGGCGGCGGTTTGTTTGAGGACGGCGGCGGCTTTTTGCGGCGAAGTAATATCGCCGTTAACCCAAACGGGAATGTTCAGACGGCCTTTGGTTTCGGCAATCAGTTCGTAACGCGCTTCGCCTTTGTACATTTGCGTGCGTGTACGTCCGTGGATGGCAAGGGCTGCGATGCCTGATTCTTCGGCAATTTTGGCGATGGTCGGCAAGTTTTGATGTTCGTCATGCCAGCCCAAACGGGTTTTGAGGGTAACGGGTACGTCCACCGCGTTGACAACGGCTGCCAAGATTTCGGCAACCAACGGCTCGTTTTGCATCAATGCGCTGCCTGCCTGAACATTGCAGACTTTTTTGGCCGGACAGCCCATGTTTATATCAATGACCTGCGCGCCCAAGCCGACATTGTAACGCGCGGCTTCCGCCATCTGCTGCGGATCGCTGCCGGCAATCTGCACGGCCACCACTCCGCCCTCGCCTTCAAAATCGCTACGGCGCAAGGTTTTTTTGGTATGGCGCAAGCTCGGATCGCTGGTCAGCATTTCGCATACCGCCCACCCTGCGCCAAACTCGCGGCAAATCCGGCGGAACGGTTTGTCCGTAATGCCTGCCATGGGGGCAAGTGCGATAGGATTGTCAATGAAATAGCCGCCGATGTGCATGATGTTTGCGCCAAATTGAAAGGGCTGAAATTGTACAATTTTTAAGCAACTTTTCCAATCGTATTTACATGTTACACAATGAAAAAGGCCGTCTGAAACTGAGTTTCAGACGGCCTTTTCAGCCACAACATTCAAATAAACAACATGACAACCATCCCCACTGCGTCCTGAATCATAGCAATAATCGGCCAAATCAGTTTGGCCAGCAGGCCGGTAAACAACAGAATCAGGATAATCCATGTGCCGTATGGCTCGATTTTACGGAACTGCATGGACTGTTTGGCATTGAGGAAGGTATCGATAAAAATACCGCCGTCCCAAGGCAAAATCGGAATCAGGCTGAATGCGACCCAAATCGAGTTCACCATCACACCGTAACCGGCCATCTGCGCCAACGGCGCTTGATACGATTCAGGCACATACGCGGCAAGTACGACGACAAAGCCCCAGAAGAATGCCAAAATCAGATTGGCAATCGGGCCTGAAATCGACACCCAACGCCACGCGCGGCGCGGATCGCGGAAATTGCGCGAATCGATGGGCATGGGGCGCGCCCAGCCGAACAGAAAACTGCCTATCATCAGACACACCAGCGGCACGACAATCGTACCGACAGGGTCGATGTGCGGCAGCGGATTGAGCGTCAAACGCCCAAGCTGCTCGCCGGTATGGTCGCCCCAATAACGCGCCGTATAACCGCGTGCCACTTCGCGCACGGTAATGGCCAACAACACGGGCAATACTGCCAGCAGAAATACGCCTAAATCAAAATTTGCAAACATGTTTTTCCTTATCAAACACGCCGTCTGAAAACACAAAATATCCTTTCAGACGGCCTGAGGCTTTAATCTTCCTGTTTTTTGTCCGAACCGAAAGACTCTTTCAGCTCTCGCCAAGTAATGCCTTTACCTTGCGGATTCAGCTTGAAGACCGGTTCACTACAAAGTAATGGCGGATATCTTTAATAAAAGGCCTGTCATACTGAAATTTAACACGTAGAACCGATTCCATAAAGGCTTTCCAACAGCATGATTTATTGCTTCTCGCTATCATACCCAATTCGATCGCCCTATCTATTTTAAGCCTAAAGGCCGTCTGAAACTTCAAATCCAGTTTCAGACGGCCTTTGATTTCCTATTTAAAATGTTTCAGCTTTACAGGCTGTAATACATTTCAAATTCCAGCGGGTGCGGCGCCATGCGGATACGGCGTACGTCTTCTTCTTTGAAGGCGATGTAGCTGTCGATCCAATCTTTGCTGAACACTCCGCCGCGCAGGAGGAATTCGTGGTCGGCTTTGAGGGCGGCCAGTGCTTCTTCCAAAGAGGCGCAAACGGTTGGCACCAATGCATCTTCTTCCGGAGGCAGATCGTAGAGGTTTTTATCGGCAGGGTCGCCCGGATGGATTTTGTTTTGAATACCGTCCAAACCGGCCATCAACAAAGCGGAAAATGCCAAGTATGGGTTGGCGGTCGGATCAGGGAAACGCGCTTCAATGCGGCGTGCCTTGCTGCTGTTTACGGACGGAATGCGGATGGAAGCGGAACGGTTTTTGGCGGAGTAGGCCAGTTTGGTCGGCGCTTCAAAATGCGGCACGAGGCGTTTGTAGGAGTTGGTGGACGGATTGGTAATCGCGTTCAGGGCTTTGGCGTGTTTGATGATGCCGCCAATGTAGTAGAGAGCGGTATCGCTCAAACCGGCGTAGCCGTCGCCGGCAAACAGGTTTTGACCGTCTTTCCAGATGGATTGGTGGACGTGCATGCCGCTGCCGTTGTCGCCCATGATGGGTTTGGGCATGAAAGTGGCGGTTTTGCCGAAGTTGTGGGCGACGTTTTGGATAACATATTTCATGTCTTGGGTTTGGTCGGCGCGTTTGACCAAGGTGGCGAAACGCGTGCCGATTTCCATTTGGCTGCCGGTACCGACTTCACTGTGGTGCACTTCCACTTCGATGCCGAGTTCTTCCAAAATATTGACCATGGCAGAACGCAGGTCTTGGCCGCAGTCAATCGGTGCAACAGGGGCGTAGCCGCCTTTGACGGCCGGGCGGTGGCCGGTGTTTTGACCGTCCAAATGCAGGCCGCTTGACCATGCACCGCTTTCGGACGTGATTTCGTAACGGGTTTTGTGCATGTCGGTTTCAAATTCTACGCCGTCAAAAACGAAGAATTCAGGCTCAGGGCCGAAGTAGGCGGTATCGCCGATACCGGAAGATTTCAAATAGGCTTCGGCGCGGCGTGCGATGGAGCGCGGGTCGCGGTCGTAGCCTTGACCGTCGGCCGGATCGATAACGTCGCAGGTAAAGACAACGGTGGTATCGTCGTAGAAAGGATCGACGAAGGCTGTAGATGCATCGGGACGCAACTGCATATCTGAAGCCTGAATGCCTTTCCAGCCGCCGATGGACGAACCGTCAAACGCCTGACCGTTTTCAAACCATTCTTCGGGATCGTCGAGGACGATGCGGGCGGGTACGGTAAAGTGGTGCTGCTTGCCTTTGGTATCGGTAAAGCGCAAATCTACGAAGCGGGCTTCGCTTTCTTCAATCAGTTTTACAGCGTCTTTGATGGACATCTTCAGCTCCTGAGGGATTGGGTTTAATTTGTTATTCTATCACGGTAAGGCCGTCTGAAATACATCAGGGCACCCGTTTTTACGCAATGAAATATAGTTTCAGACGGCAAGATTGTCAACAATATGCTTCGGTTTGCCCGTTCCCACGCGGAATGCCCGCCCTTTTGTCCGAATGCCGACAAAACAAATGCCGTCTGAAAGCAGCTCAGACGGCATCTGTTGTTTGGTTTGAAAACGGTCAGCGAGGATAGCGGTTGCAGACAAATTTGTACATACTCTCTCCACGCGTACCGGGAATAACATATTCCCATTCGGCATAGGATGGCGTATAAGAACCGATATAGTTTCCCGATTCGGAATACATCGTTGCCGTCAAAACCCTACGACGTCCACCACTGCAATCCATTTCTACCAACATTTTATTTATATTATAAAATTTTCCATTGCCATACTTTTGCGGCTTGACAAACAGTATTTCAAACCATGCTCTATTGTCCGTACGGCTGTCTGCATCACCAAATGTGGCAGCAGTATTGTCACTGCTACTAATACCTACCAACACCAAATCCGCCGCCACCGCCGGCGCTGTCAACCCTAATGCAAATACTGCCAAGCACAATATCTTTTTCATGTCCGCCCCTTTCGTTCTTGTCAAGAAAATAAAGTTAAATTGTAAAAAAATAAAGTTAAATTGTAAAAAGAAAACGACTTTTTTTCAAGAAACAAATATTCCATCATGCTACCTGACAACCGTTTCAGACGACATCGTTTCCATCTGTACGCCGCCGTTATAAAATAGCCGTCCCGTCTTTTGGAACACGACCATGACTACCCTCCCCCGTTACGCCGTTTTCGGCAATCCCGTTGCACACAGTAAATCGCCGCAAATTCATCAGCAGTTTGCGCTGCAAGAAGGCGCGACCATCGAATATGAGCGAATTTGCGCCGAAATCGACGGTTTTGCCGAGGCTGTTGCGGCGTTTCGTGCCGAGGGTGGGCAAGGTGCGAATGTGACCGTCCCGTTCAAGCAGGAAGCTTTTGCGCTGGCAGACGAACATTCCGAACGCGCTTTGGCTGCCGGCGCGGTCAATACGCTGGTGTGGTTGGAAGACGGCAGAATACGCGGCGACAATACCGACGGTATCGGTTTGGCCAACGACATCACGCAGGTCAAAAATATTGCCATCGAAGGCAAAACCATTTTGCTTTTGGGCGCAGGCGGCGCGGTGCGCGGCGTGATTCCTGTTTTGAAAGAACACCGCACTGCCCGTATCGTCATTGCCAACCGTACCCACGCCAAAGCCGAGGAATTGGCGCGGCTTTTTGACATTGAAGCCGTCCCGATGGCGGATTTGAACGGCGGTTTCGATATCATTATCAACGGCACGTCCGGCGGCTTGAGCGGTCAGCTTCCTGCCGTCAGCCCTGAAATTTTCCGCAACTGCCGCCTTGCCTACGATATGGTTTACGGCGAAGCGGCGCAGGCGTTTTTGAACTTTGCCCAAAGCAACGGCGCGGCCGAAGTTTCAGACGGCCTGGGCATGCTGGTCGGTCAGGCTGCTGCCTCCTACCATATTTGGCGCGGATTTACGCCCGATATCCGCCCCGTTATCGAATACATGAAAGCCCTGTAACCATGTTCCGCATCATCAAATGGCTGATTGCCCTGCCCATCGGCATCTTCATTTTCTTCAACGCTTATGTGTACGGCAACATCATTACCTACCGCGCCGTCGCGCCCAGCAAAACTGCCTTCATGTCCATGCGCATGAGCCAATTTGCAAAAGAAGGCCGCGATGTCGAGCTGGATTACCGCTGGGTGCCTTACGACCAAATTTCCGTCAACCTCAAAAAAGCCCTGATTGCTTCCGAAGACGCCAACTTTGCCGAACACAGTGGCTTTGACTGGAACGGCATCAAATACGCCATGAAACGCAATAAACAAAGCGGCGAAGTCAAAGCCGGCGGTTCGACCATCAGCCAACAGCTGGCGAAAAACCTGTTTCTCAACGAAAGCCGCAGCTACATCCGCAAAGGCGAAGAAGCGGCGATTACCGCGATGATGGAAGCTGTTACCGACAAAGACCGCATTTTTGAGCTGTATTTAAACTCAATTGAATGGCACTACGGCGTATTCGGCGCGGAAGCGGCATCCCAGTATTTCTACAAGAAACCTGCCTCCGCCCTCACCCGCCAACAAGCCGCCAAGCTCACGGCACGCGTTCCGGCTCCGCTGTTTTACGCAGACCACCCTAAGAGCAAACGGATGCACAACAAAACCAATATCATCCTGCGCCGGATGGGTTCGGCAGAATTACCTGAAAGCGATATGGATTAATGAAGAAGGCCGTCTGAACATTTCAGACGGCCTTTATTTTTAGGCTTTCTCTTCCGGATCCGGTACGTCAAACACTTGGCGCAGGTAAGCGAGGAAGGTGTTGTTGGTGGTCATGGTTTTGCCCGGGGAGTCGGAGAGCTTGGCGACGGATTGGCCGTTACACTCGACGAGCTTCAAGACAATGTTCAAAGGTGTGTGTCCCAAGTCGTTGGTCAGATTGGTACCGATACCGAAACTGGTTTTGAAACGGTCTTTGAAGTATTGGTGCAACGCCCATGAACGCTCAATATCGAGGCCGTCTGAAAAGGTCAGCATTTTGGTGCGGCTGTCGATTTTGAGTTTTTTGTAATGCTCGTAGGCTTTGTCGCCCCAAATATAAGGATCGCCGCTGTCATGACGCAGGCCGTCGAAGAGTTTGGCGAAGTAAAGATCGAAATCGCGCAAGAAGGCATCCATGCCGACCACATCGGTCAGGGCGATACCGAGGTCGCCGCGGTATTCGTGTACCCAGCTTTCCAGCGCGGCTTTTTGGAAATTGCGCAAACGTACGTCCAAGGCTTGGAAGGCTTGGAGGAACTCGTGCGCCATGGTGCCGATGGGTGTGATGCCGAGTTTTTTGGCCAGATAAACGTTGCTGGTACCGCGCACGATATCAGGAGCGGCTTCCAGCAAGGTACGGATAACGTGTTCCTGCCATGCAAGGGTATAGCGGCGGCGCGTACCGAAATCGGAAATCAGGAACGGCGGATCATTCGGATTTTGAGTGGCCGCAATTTCTTTCAGCTGTTGCGCTTTGGCCTGCAAACGGCGCTCACCCTCTTCGATGACGGCAGGCGTTTCCAAGCGGCGGAAATAGAGTTCGTTGACGATGGCAAGAATGAAAATCTCGAAGAACATCGCCTGTACCATCGGGCCTTCGATGCGGATATTCAGACGGCCTTGGTCGTCGGGGCTGACTCGGACGAAGCGGCGTTGGAGTTGGAAAAGTTCGAGATAATCGACAAAATCGCTTTTGATAAAACGCAGGCTGCGCAAATAGTCGAGTTCGTCATGGGTAAAGCGCAGCTGGCACAGGGCGTCGAGCTCGCGTTCCAAGTCTTCTTGAATATCGGCCAGCGGATACACCATCTCTTTGTTGCGGCAGCGGAATTCGTAGAGGCTGTGGGTTTGCGGGAATTGGTGCAACACGACTTGCAGCATGGTGAATTTGTACAGGTCGGTATCAAGCAGGGATTGGATAATGGGCTGATGAGCAGACATAAGCTTTCTCTGAGTAAACGTGGGCGTTGAGGTATCGATTTTAATGGAAAAGGCCGTCTGAAAGAAACCTTATTCAGACGGCCTTTATCTTATTAATCCAACTGCGCTACGGAAACCGGCAAAGAGCGGATGGTAGACAACATCGTGCTGGCATCTTTTTGCTGTTTGCGGAACGCGGCCATATTGGTCGGGGTCAATTTCGGCGTCGGCAGAGCGACGGTAGTCGGGTTGACCGGCTGGCCGTTGACGCGTGCTTCGTAGTGCAGGTGCGGACCGGTAGAACGGCCGGTTGTACCCACAAAACCAATCACTTCGCCGGCGCGGACTCTACCGTCGGCAGGGCTGAACGCGCTCATGTGGCCGTACAGGGTTTCCACACCGTTGGCATGGCGAATCATAACGGTATTGCCGTAACCACCTTTCCAACCTTTGAAAATCACTTCGCCGTCGGCAGCGGCCTTAATCGGCGTACCGGTCGGAGCGGCATAGTCGATACCGGTGTGCATACGGACGGTATGCAAAACCGGGTGGACACGGTAGCCGAATGGGGAAGAAATGCGCGTGTATGCAACAGGCTCGGTATTAAAGCCTTCTTTTTGTTGCAGGGACTTACCGTTTTGGTCGTAGTAGCTGCCGCTTTCTTCGTCGCCTTTACCTTGACTGTAATAATAGGCTTGGTAGGTTTTACCGTCTTTAACCACTTCAGCCGCCAAAATATCGCCAACCGCCATTTGCTGGCCGCGGAAATACATGCTGTTGTACAAAAGGCGTACGGTATCGCCTTCTTTCAAATCGCTCATATTGAACGAGTCGGCAAAGATTTCTTTGAGCTGGATATACACTTCGGAAGGTATTTCGGCACGGAGCATATCGCCGATGGCGGAAGTGCGGATTTGTACGGAGCGCAGGGTTGGCATGGTTTTCATGTCAATTTCGGCATTAGAGATGCGCCATTTTCCTTTGACTTTTTCCAAAGCCACCAAGTTGCGTTCCAATTCTTCATCGGTAAAGAATTGAACATCGGTTACTTGGCCTGAAGAATCGATGCGGATGTTGACGGATTGGTTGGTCCGCAGGTTTTTCATATCGAGGTTGGCATTGTTTTTCGCCATGATTTGCTTGATGTCTTCTTGGTTGACACCCATGCGCGTCAAAACGTCTGCCAAAGAGTCGCCGGCTTGGACGGCTTCTTGCACCCAATAGCTGGATTGATAGGTATTGGTTTCCACATAAACGGCAGGCAACTCTTCGGAAATACGCTCGACTTTGAAATCGGTTTGTGCAGGTTGAGGGTCGGTAATGGCGTATGCAGTCATGATGCCTGAAGCCGGCAGCAGAAACGCTAAGAGGGTTGCTTTGAATCGAGTGGAATATTTGTTTTTAATCACGCGTTATCCTTAATGGGGCGGTCTGTTTTTGAGGTTTGCAGAATGCCGGCACATCCGGCCTGCCGCGACCGCCTGCTGGTTTAAACAGTTTTGGGGATAAAGGACTTTGAGTCTTTTTTCCGATCTGAAAATCAGGTTTTCATTCGGAATGAATGAGGTCGTATTTGAGATTGACGTTATTATCAGGGCTATTGTGTTGATTTACACCCTGTTTTTCTGAAATTTACGCCACGCATTTTAACATGACAGCCCGTTTTTTCCAAACCGGCCGTCTGAACGGCTCTTTTTCAGGGCGTGAGGGCAAGGTTCCGAAACGCATCATTTGTCGCGTAAAATAACGGTTTTCCTATCTATTTGCGCTTATGAAGCTGACCCTCGCCCTCCCCTCGCTCAACCGCTTTGCCGACGAATCCGTCCCTGAGCTTGCCTTACCTGCTTTTAACCGTCTTTTGCGTTACGGCACATTACGCAAAGAAACACTCAGGCCGTCTGAATTTTACGGACGCCATTTGTGGAGCGGCAGCCTCATTGCCCAAGTGCAACGTTTACGCCACACAAGCCAAAAACGCGCGGCCGCTTTTGCCTCTCCGGTTTGGCAACAGATGGGCATGCACCATGTCAACATTATCAGCGGCGAGTTTATCGGCATCCAAAAAGAAGAGGCGCAACGGTTATGTGCGGATTTGTCGGCGTTTTATCAAGATAAAGATTGGCAATTCGAGCCGCTTTGCGAAAGCATGTGGCTGCTCAGTATGCCGACAATAGAAGATTGGGGCGCGGAATGTGTTTTGGATGTGTGCGGGCAGCCGGAAATGGACGGTCAGGCGCACGGCCAAGATGCGGTGTCTTGGTTGGCCATGCAGACGGAAATCCAAATGTTTCTCCACACGCATCCGATTAACCAAGCGCATGAACAACAAGGATTGCCGGAAATCAACGGTTTGTGGCTGTGGAACGATGCAGACGGTACACAGTCTGCGGATATCGTCGCTTCAGACAGCGCATGGGCGCGTTTTTCGGATGCGCCCAAACTCGATGCGCCGTATGATTTGAAGGCTTGGTTTGAGATGGTTCAAGAAACAGGCAACACGGTTTCAGACGGCCTTATCTTTTTGGACGACTTGGTTTCCACCTTACAGACAGGCGATGTTTGGGCATACAAAGATATTTTGGAAAGCTGGGAAACCCGTTGGTTTGCGCCTTTATGGGACGCTCTCGCTTCAGGCCGTCTGAAAGCAGTGTGCATTGCCACAGACGGCGAAAACGGCGGCACGCTGGAAATTGGCCGCCGTTCAAAATGGGCGTTTTGGCGCAAAGCCAAAACGTTTAACGGATCGTGGTAAGCGGTTTTAAGCCTCCAACGCCTCCAATTTGGCCGAAATTTTATCCCACACATCCTGCAACGGAATCGCTTTTAACAAACGGGTCGGATCGTTGGTGTCGATACTGTCAGGATGCGGCAATTCGGCATAATCGCCGGCATAAATGACTTCCGCCTGTTCGGAATACGGACGCCATTTGTCCACCCATGACGCCCCAAACAAAGCGATTTGCGGTTTATCCAAAGCGGCGGCGATGTGCATCGGTGCGGAATCGACACCGATAAACAGCTTCGCTCCCTCAATGGCCGCCGCCAATTCACGCAGGCTCAAGCATCCGGACAACACCCAAACTTTCCCGCCTTCCGGAATATTCAGACGGCCTATAATTTCCTGAAGCATGTATTGCTCGACATTGTCGGGGGAAGCGGTCAATACGACATTCTGTCCGCTGTTGAGCAGAAGCTGTACGATGGCGGCGTTTTTTCCGTCTTCCCAACATTTGAAATGCCAACGCGCACCCGGGTGCATCAACACATAATCTTCGCCGTTCCAACCCTGCTCACGCAATTTCTGCCGCATGCTTTCCCTTGCATCTTGCGCCACCCAAAGGCGTACCTTCGCATCGGCCACATCTTCCGGCTGGATAAGCGGCGCAAGGATATTCAACTGGTTTTCAACGATATGATGGCTGGGATCCAGCTCATGGTTGATAAAATCATGACAAAAACGCCACCAAAAACCGTCGCGCTTGATGCAGTCCAAACCCACGCTGCAACGGGCGCACAGTTTGGCAATTACCGCTGCGCGCCATTGGTCGGACAGGTTGAAAGCCCAGTCATAATCGCGCGCCTTCAGCTTTGAAAAAAGATTTTTCTCACACGCCAACTGCTTGAATACGCCCAGCTTCTTCCAATTTCGATCAATGGTAAAAATCTGCGCAATCTGCGGATTATCGGCAATCAGCTGCTCCGTACCGGCGTATACCAGCATATCGATTTCGCAATCGGGGAAACGGGTTTTCAGCGCATCGACTACCGGCGTGCTCAAAAGCACATCGCCATGATGGCGCAATTTGATGATCAGAATACGTTTGGGTTGGGCTAAAGACATACAAAACTTTCAGACGGCCTGTTGATTGGCTGCTATTGTAAAGCGGAAAACAGGTTTCATAAAATACAAAACAGGCCGTCTGAAACCTATCCTGCTGATTCATCGCTATAAAATCCGCACAAGCCATTCAATTTATATTACAATCCGCACCCCGTGGTTCGAAAACCTCCCACATTAAAAAACTAAGGAAACCTCATGTCCCGCAACAACGAAGAGCTGCAAGGCATCTCCCTTTTGGGCAACCAGAAAACCCAATACCCGAGCGAATACGCGCCTGAAATTTTGGAAGCGTTCGACAACAAACATCCCGACAACGACTATTTCGTCAAATTCGTCTGCCCCGAGTTCACCAGCCTCTGCCCGATGACCGGCCAGCCCGACTTTGCCACCATCTACATCCGCTACATCCCCCATATCAAAATGGTGGAAAGCAAATCACTGAAACTCTATCTCTTCAGCTTCCGCAACCACGGCGACTTCCATGAAGACTGCGTCAACATCATCATGAAAGACCTCATCGCCCTGATGGATCCGAAATACATCGAAGTATTCGGCGAATTCACACCGCGCGGCGGCATCGCCATTCATCCGTTTGCCAACTACGGCAAAGCAGGTACAGAGTTTGAAGCTTTGGCGCGCAAACGCCTGTTTGAGCACGATGCACAATAATCCTATTCAGACGGTCTAACGCCCTTTTCATTGTAAGACTTTCTCTATTGCACAGTCTCGCAAGGCTTCATGCCGTCTGAAAAACTTCCGAAAGATTTCCATGTACGAATTTACCGCCGCACAGCAGAAGAAAGCGCTCTTCTGGCTGGTGCTGTTCCATATTTTTATTATTGCCGCCAGCAACTATCTGGTGCAGTTCCCCTTTCAAATTTTCGGTATCTTTACCACTTGGGGCGCATTTTCCTTTCCCTTTATCTTCCTCGCTACCGACCTGACCGTGCGCATTTTTGGCGCGCCGTTGGCGAGACGGATTATTTTTTGGGTTATGCTCCCGGCCCTGCTGCTCTCTTACGTCTTCTCCGTCCTCTTTCATGACGGCAACTGGACAGGCTGGGCATCTTTAGCCGAATTTAACACCTTCGTCGGCCGTATCGCATTGGCCAGCTTTTCCGCCTATGCGCTCGGGCAAATCCTCGATATTTTCGTGTTCAACAGATTACGCCGTCTGAAATCATGGTGGATTGCCCCCACAGCTTCCACCGTTGTTGGCAACGCTTTGGACACGCTGGTATTTTTTGCCGTTGCCTTTTATGCGAGCAACGATGAATTTATGGCGGCAAACTGGCAGGGCATCGCATTTGTCGATTATCTGTTCAAACTTGCCATCTGCACCCTCTTCTTCCTGCCTGCCTACGGCATAGTATTGAGCATCTTGACCAAAAAACTGACTTCCTTAAACGTCTGTCAAGAAATGCCCGAATCGGTTTTAGCCGAATAAGCAGTAGATAAAAAACAAGGCCGTCTGAAACTTTAATCGTTCAGACGGCCTTTTATGTTTTAAACAATTAACCGGTCAATTGTTTGGTAATCAGTTTTTTCAGTGGCGGAAAGTTATTGCTTGCACGCAATACCAAACCGCGCAGCAGTTTTGCCGGAGCAGTTTCATTGGTAAAGAGTTTCAGCAGCATATTGGTACCGTGGTAAATCGGATGGGCGTGGAGCATATGCTTGGTGCTGTATTTTTCCAGCAGGCTCTTCGCACCAATATCCTGACCGCGTTGCTCGGCTTCAAGCACCAATTTAGCCAAAAGATCAGCACTTGCCAAACCCAAGTTGAAACCGTGCGCAGTAACCGGATGCATACCGACTGCGGCATCGCCGATCAACGCACTGCGTTTGCCGTAGAAACGTTGGGCAATCATACCGACCAAAGGATAATTGTGAATGGTGCTGACCAATTCCATATCGCCCAAACGGCCTTTGAGTTGCTCTTTCACGCTGGCTGCCAATTCTTCCGGCGACATGTTTTTAATTGTTTCGGCTTTATCGCTATCCACCGTAATCACTGTATTGGTCAAGTGTTCTTCCAAAGGCAGCAACGCAATGGTACGGCCGTAGTGGAAGCATTCATATGCGGTATGCAGGTTGGACAGAGTATGCTTCATGCGGCACACAAACATGGTGCGGCTGTAATCGTGCATATCGGAAGAAATGCCCAATTGGCGGCGCGTTTGCGAGAAGCGGCTATCGGCGGCCAACAACAGACGGCCGGTCAATACTTCGCCGCTTTCCAAAATGACTTGCGCCTCATCGTCAGAAGTTTTGACTTCTTTAACATTGGTGCCGGTCAGAATTTTGACGTTGTCCAATTTGGACACGACTTCATAAGCGGCTTTACGGATATTGTGATTGGAAATCAAATAGCCCAAGCAGTCCGCAGGCTCGCCGCGCGCCTGAGTAGGTTGCGGGAAGTGGAGCTGGTAATCGGAATGGCCATTCAACACTTTGGCATCGCGCAAAGGATAAATTTCGTCTTTTGGAATCAAATCCCACATACCCAATCGCTGCATGATTTCACGCGACAAGTGCGTCAATGCGATTTCACGGCCGTCATACGGCGGATTTTGCAACACTTCTAAAGGACTTCTTTCAATCAGGGTTATGTTCAAACCACTTCCGGCCAACTCTGCGGCAAAACTTAATCCGGCAGGGCCTGCGCCGACGACGAGAATATCACTGTGTAAGCTCATGGGAGGAATTCCTTGTATTCAACTGATACGGATTTTTTCAGACGGCCTTAAGTTTACTGTGTTTAGCTACATGAGGGTAAATCAAAGGCATTTGATAGATTATATAGAAAGAGTCGATAGAATAAAACAAAGGCCATCGATTGTAAGCACGTTTTTACTTTGGCCTTAATATAAATCAAGCTTCACGACATACGGATTTTATCAAACAGACAAAACAGTCTGACAAACAAAAACCGCATTCCGAAAAGGAATGCGGTTTCAATCGTAAAACGATTATTCTTCAGAACCGGTGTAAGGACGGATGCTGACAGTTTTACGGTTCAGCGCGCCTTTGGTTTTGAATTCAACGTAACCGTCGACTTTAGCAAACAAAGTGTGGTCTTTGCCCATGCCTACGTTGTCACCTGCGTGGAATTTAGTACCACGTTGACGAACGATGATAGAGCCTGCCGGAATCAGCTCGTTGCCGTAGGCTTTAACGCCCAAGCGTTTGGCTTCTGAATCGCGACCGTTGCGGGTGCTACCGCCTGCTTTTTTACTTGCCATTTGTAATACTCCTGAACTTACTTGAAATTAGGCGATTGCCACGATTTCGATTTGGGTGAAATTTTGGCGATGGCCTTGGCGTTTTTGGTAGTGTTTGCGACGACGCATTTTGAAAATGCGTACTTTCTCGCCACGACCATGAGCAACGACTTTAGCTGTTACTTTTGCGCCTTCGATAAAAGGTGCGCCTACTTTTACAGATTCGCCGTCAGCAATCATCAAAACTTCAGTCAGTTCGATTTGGCTGTCGAGTTCGGCTGGTATCTGTTCTACTTTCAATTTTTCGCCAACGGAAACTTTGTATTGTTTACCGCCGGTTTTTACGACCGCGTACATACTCAACTCCATGAGAATTAGGTTAACATTCCGCACACCATGTGCGAAACGAGCTATTCTATTTCTATTTGCCTGTTTTGTCAAAATTTATTTTATTTACAAGTGAAAATGCCGTCTGAAAGATATGTTGCATGCTTTTTAACTGATATAATCACGCGCTGGATTGCTGATATCTTTATGCAACGTTATTACCCCGACCGAATGTACGGGTTTAAACAGATTCATTGGAGCCACCGCTCCGTTTTATCAACAGAGAATGTTTTATGCTCGAAAACCTGCCTTACTTCCAACGCCACCTGCCCGATGACCTTGCCAAAGTTAATGCGGTCATCAACCAAGCTGTTCAATCCGATGTTGCGCTGATTTCGCAAATCGGCACATACATCATCAGCGCGGGCGGTAAGCGCCTGCGTCCGATTATTACCATTTTGGCAGGCAAAGCAGTCGGGCATGACGATGAAAAACTGTACTCGCTGGCAGCGATGGTGGAATTCATCCACACCTCCACCCTCCTGCACGACGATGTCGTCGATGAAAGCGATTTGCGCCGCGGCCGTAAAACCGCAAACAACCTCTTCGGCAACGCGGCGGCTGTTTTGGTCGGCGACTTCCTCTATACACGCGCCTTCCAACTGATGGTCGGTTCGGGCAGCATGCGTATCTTGGAAGTGATGGCAGATGCGACCAACATCATCGCCGAAGGCGAAGTCATGCAGCTGATGAACATCGGCAATACGGATATTACCGAAGAGCAATACGTCCAAGTTATCCAATACAAAACAGCAAAACTATTTGAAGCGGCCGCACAAGTCGGCGCAATTTTGGGCAAGGCTTCCCCCGAACACGAGCAAGCCCTAAAAGACTACGGCATGTACGTCGGCACGGCTTTCCAAATCATTGACGATGTATTGGACTATTCTGGCGAAACCGAAGAAATTGGCAAAAACGTCGGCGACGATTTGGCAGAAGGCAAACCCACCCTGCCATTGATTTACCTGATGCGAAACGGCTCCGAACAGGCCGCCAACGATGTGCGCCATGCTTTGGAAAATGCCGACCGCAACTATTTTGAAAAAATCCACGACTATGTCGTCAACTCCGACGCTTTGCCGTATTCGATTTCCGAGGCGAAAAAAGCCGTCGACAAAGCCATCGCTTCATTGAACGTGTTGCCTGACAGCGAAGTCAAAGAAGCCATGATCCAACTGGCAAAAGAATCTTTGGCCCGAGTATCTTAATCCGATGAATTTCAGCTTTGTCCCTTTGTTTCTGGTTACGCTGATTTTTTTGGGCGTCGTCAGCAACAACAACTCGATTACGATTTCGGCAGCGGTATTGCTGCTCATGCAGCAGACGGCCTTGTCGCAATATCTTCCCTTGGTGGAAAAACACGGTTTGTATCTGGGCATCATCCTGCTGACCATCGGTGTATTGAGCCCGCTGGTTTCCGGTAAAATCCAGATTCCGCCGCTGTCCGAGTTTATCAATTTTAAAATGATTGCCGCCGTCCTTATCGGCATTTTGGTTGCCTGGCTTGCCGGACGCGGCGTTCCCTTGATGAGCGAACAGCCTGTTTTGGTAACCGGATTATTAATCGGCACGGTCATCGGCGTTGCCTTTGTCGGCGGCATTCCGGTTGGCCCTTTGATTGCCGCCGGCTTATTGTCTTTTTTTGCCGGAAAGGTTTAAAATCCCCTCCTTTACCGCCTCGCCATAGTTCAACGGATAGAACGTATGCCTCCTAAGCGTAAAATACAGGTTCGATTCCTGTTGGCGAGGCCATAATTTCAATAAAAGCCTTTCATATTCTGAAAGGCTTTTTTATTATCAATAATAAAGGCCATCTGAAACTTTTCAGACGGCCTTCTCATTTTGCCAAACCGTTAACCCGGACGACCATCCGAACGCGGACGGATCAACCAAGGAATATATTTCCATGCGTACAACAGCAAAGAGGCGGCAAACAAAGCGGCGGAGCAACGGATACTGTGCGTGTATGCCGTACCGCTCACAAAGGTTGCCAAAACACGGACAACCGTTGCGGCTATCATCAACCAAAAGGCAACAGGAACCACTTTAGGCGGTGGATAAATGGAGTTGCCGGTATGGCCAAGCGCAGTTCGCGCCATCATGCCCAAAGTCAGCACGCCGATACCGCCAACGCCGATAAGGTGCACGCCCAAATTCAGGAAGTTTGAAATCCAATAGGAAAGACCGACCGCAATCAAACCCAAGCCGGTAAACAGATAGCCGGCAAACAAAATCCAAAGCATAGGCTCTTTCAGCACGGCTTTATACCACCAGCGGTACACCTGCACGGTAAAAATCACACCGGCAGCCAGAGCAAACAACGCGGCCAGTCCCGGCAAAATGTTATGCGCCATCAGCATGGCGGTCAGCATAGGCAGCCAAAGTGAAGCGTGCGCTACCCATTGAGGGCTGGGAATTTGCGGCACGTTCAGGCGCTTGGACGTAAAGAACGAGATAATCCGCATACCGATCAAACCGATAAATCCGGCCACCATAATCAAACCGGATTGCAAACCGGTCATCAGCGCAATGGCATCAAACGGCTGCACTTTCAGATGGAAGGCGAAATGGGTGCCGCCCAAAACAAAAATAGCGAACACGGCAACATAGTTGCGCTTGTTTTGAGAACGAATTACCGGCAAAGCCATGCATACCGCGCCATACCAGAAAAAAATCGTACCGAATATGCCGCTTGCCGTTACCCCCCAACCAGGAATAAACATACAAATGCGGGCCAACAGCCAAAATGCGGTCAAACCGGCCAACGCCTTACCGCGTGTCGGCGGCTGGCCTGTCCAAGTCGCCACGGCCGTCAATAAGAATGCAATGACAACCAATCCGGCATAGCCCCAAATCATTTCATGGGCATGCCAATAGAAACCCGGCAACTCAGGCATACCCTGAAAGCCGAAGCCCCAAAGCAGTATAGACAATGCGCCATACAAAGCCGCCAACGAATAAAACGGGCGGAAGGCCATTGCCCAAACCGGGTGTTTGAACAAATCGGTCATGGTGGTTCCTTCAATTTTTATATCATCATAAAACAGCAACAGAGGCCGTCTGAAACTTTTCAGACGGCCATCGACTCCTTTACCTGTTACACATTTTCAGGCAAAGGCAAAAAAGGTTCAATCGCAGGGAAAAGCTCGCGCTCCTCAAAGCGCGCATGATCGCGCAAAGTGACAGCAAACTCCTTATTCCATGATTCATTCATATATTCAGGATGCGCCATCATCGCACGCAATTTGGCATGATCGCCTTCAAAACGCTGCTGCAACGCAGGGTCAATTTTATCCCAATACGGAGCAAACATGGTTTCCTCTTCCAAAAAATGTGGCTCAAGCTCAACAAAATGAGGCTCCAGCTCCGCCTGATGGCTTTGATCGGGCGTACGCAGAAGACGGACGCACAACGATAGCGAGCCATGATGTTCGCGGGAAAGTTCTATTAAGGCAGGATGGCGTTTCAAGGGCTTCATAAGTTCGTTATAATGGTAACAGTTTGTCAAACTGGATTAATTTAAATGTTTCAGATATTATGAAACCCAATCCCACATAAAGTCAAACAACCCTTTACCAAACACTACCCTTTTGACATATAAGAAAAAATATTCAAAGAGCCAGCCATGTATCTGACCCAACATACCGATTACGGATTGCGCGTATTGGTTTATACCGCCATCAACGACGACACCCTCGTCAATATCGGCACCATTGCCGAGACTTACAATATTTCCAAAAGCCATTTGATGAAAGTAGTTACCTCATTAGTCAAAGGCGGTTTTCTGGTCAGTGTGCGCGGCAAAGGCGGCGGTTTACGCTTGGCAGACAATCCTGAAAACATCAATATCGGTGCAGTTGTACGCCATCTTGAGCCGATGCAGGTCGTTGAATGCATGGGCGATAACAACGAATGCCTCATCACCCCATCCTGCCGACTGACCGGCATCATCACCGGCGCCATCAAAGCCTTCTTCAATCATTTAGATCAATATTCACTGCAAGATCTGCTGGACAAGCCGACTTACGACATACTTTATACACCGCGCATCCCAATCAACGAAATACGCGGAACGGCCGACTAAATCTTCAGGCCGTCTGAAAACAATCCAGTCATACTGAAATGGTATTACTTAAATAATAAAAAATGCCGTCTGAAATGAAGATTTTCAGACGGCATTGGTTTACAAAACACTCTACAACTTAAATAGCTGACTTTCATTCTATAGGTTAATTTTTATACTAAATATGTCGAATATAAGACAATAGAAAAACCTAAAATAAGAATAATCATAGCAACCGTAAAATTTATTCTTAATACTTTCAAATAAAATTTATTGGAGATTTTTTGCACTCCAAACAGCACCTTGAAAAAATTAAATTGCATTCTTCTAGCAATAAACAGATATTCAAAAAAACCCGCATTCATCCCTTCTAATTTTGATATTTTATATAGCATTACTAGATTAATGATAATTACAATAAAATACACAAATACTAAAAAAAACAGAAAATAAGGCAATAACTCCACCAAACTACTCCTTCTTTTTTAAAAAGAATTTTCCCTAAAAAACATATTGGACGACATAACCGAATTGCTATACTCGACATTATATTCCAACCCTTCACAAACCAATAAATACAAAAATGCCCGAAGCCAAAAGCCTCGGGCATTTTTAATATTTGGTGGGTCCGGTGGGTTTCGAACCCACGACCAAGGGATTATGAGTCCCCTGCTCTAACCCCTGAGCTACAGACCCGTCAAGAGTAGACGCGGATTATAGCATAACTTGTTGCTTGTTCAAAATGCCGAAAAATGTTTCAGACGGCCTGTTGGTTTTCTATTCGGGTATTATGCCGATATGCCCAATGCTTCCCAAACTTTCAAAGCGTCCGATGTTGCTTTGACATCGTGAACACGGATGATTTGCGCGCCTCTAGCCACTGTGGCCAAAGCGGCTGCAACGCTGCCGTGTACACGTTTGGCGGCATCTTGTTCGCCTGTCAGTTCGCCAATCATACGTTTGCGCGACACGCCGATCAGAAGTGGGAATCCGGTTGCGTCCATCAATTCAGGCAAATGTTTTATCAGGGTAATGTTGTGTTGCAGGTTTTTGCCGAAACCGAAGCCGGGGTCTAGTGTGATGCGTTCAGGGGCAATACCTGCTTGAACGCATTCTGCCGCGCGTGCTTTTAAATAACGCACAACTTCTTCGACGACATCTTGATATTGCGGATTAAGCTGCATGGTTTTGGGCAAACCCTGCATGTGCATGAGACACACGCCTGTCTTCGGCTGTTGCGCCAGCAATGCGACTGCACCTTCATCACTCAATGCGGCAACATCGTTGATAATATCGATGCCGCCTTGCGCCAAGGCTTTTTCCATAATCACCGTGCGGCGCGTGTCCAAGCTGACGGGAACATTCCACTTGGCCACCTCCGCCAAAACCGGCTGCACCCTGGACCATTCTTCTTCGAGAGAAACATCATCCGAACCCGGGCGGGTAGATTCGCCGCCGATATCGAGAATATCCGCACCGTCTTTCAGCAGCTGCTCGGCATGTGCCAATGCTATTTGGACATTTTGCGAATAGGTGCCGCCATCGGAAAATGAATCGGGGGTCAGATTGACGATGCCCATGATTTTCGGTTTGTCCAAGGCGATTTCAAATCGGCCTGCCTGCCAAATGCGTGTGTTCATAATGCTTCCATTGATGAAATAATAGGATAGAGGCCGTCTGAAACTTTTCAGACGGCCTTTAGGTTTTGACTTCAAAACAGTAAATTACATTCCGCCGTAATTCGGTCCGCTCGCACCCTCAGGACAAATCCAAGTGATGTTTTGCGTCGGGTCTTTGATGTCGCACGTTTTGCAATGAACGCAGTTGGCGGCGTTGATTTGCAGGCGCGGGCTGCCGTTTTCTTCGACGATCTCATATACGCCGGCCGGACAATAGCGCGTTTCGGGCGAGGCGTATTCTTTGTAGTTTACGTCTATCATGACCTGCGGATTTTTCAGCACCAAATGGTCGGGCTGGTTTTCTTCGTGCGCAAGGTTGGCAAGGAAAACACTACTCAAACGGTCAAAGGTCAAAACACCGTCGGGCTTCGGATAATCAATCGGCTTGCATTCGGAGGCTTTTTTGAGCTGCTCGTTGTCTTTGCCGTGATGTTTCAAAGTCCAAGGGGCTTTGCCTCTGAAAATCATTTGGTCGATACCGGTATAGATTGAGCCGAGGTAAACGCCCCATTTGAATGACGGACGGACATTGCGCGCGGCGTAAAGCTCTTGATACAGCCAGCTTTGTTCAAAACGTTGCTGATAATCGGTGGCCTCTTTGCCGCTGTCGAAGCTTTCCACTTCTTCGAGGTTTTCCAACATAGGGAACACTGCTTCTGCGGCAAGCATGGCGGATTTCATGGCCGTATGGATGCCTTTGATGCGTGGCATATTCAGGAAACCTGCGGCATCGCCGACCAAAACGCCGCCTTTAAACGAGAGTTTCGGCAGGCTTTGCAAACCGCCTTCAATCAGCGAACGCGCGCCATACGCGATACGGCGGCCACCTTCAAAGGTTTTGCGGATTTCAGGATGGGTTTTGAAACGTTGGAACTCTTCAAACGGCGACAGATACGGGTTTTGATAATCCAAACCGACCACAAAGCCGACAGCGACTTTGTTGTCGTCAAAATGATAAATAAACGAGCCGCCGTAGGTTTTGCTGTCGAGCGGCCAGCCTGCGCTGTGCATCACCAAACCTGGCTGATGTTTTTCAGACGGCACTTCCCAAATCTCTTTGATGCCCAAGCCGTAAGTTTGCGGCTGACTGTTTTGGTCGAGTTTGAAGCGTTCTATGACTTGTTTGGAAAGCGAACCGCGGCAGCCTTCGGCAAATATGGTTTGCTGCGCCCAAAGCTCCATGCCGGGTTGGAAACTGTCGGTTGGCTCGCCGTCTTTGCCGATGCCCATATTGCCGGTCGCAATGCCTTTGACCGAACCGTCTTCGTGATACAGCACTTCGGCGGCGGCAAAGCCCGGATAGATTTCCACGCCCAAATTTTCCGCCTGCTCCGCCAGCCAGCGCACGACTTCGCCCAAGCTGGCAATATAGTTCGCATGGTTGTCGAAATTCGGGGTAACCGGCAAGTTGAAGGCTTTTTTCTCGGTCAGGAACAAAACCCTGTCCTTCGTCACTGTACGCGTCAGCGGCGCGCCTTTTTCTTTCCAATCAGGAATCAGCTCATTCAAAGAAATCGGATCGATGATGGCACCGGCAAGCGAGTGCGCACCGGCCTCCGAACCCTTCTCCACCACGCAAACGCTGATTTCACGTCCATTCTTTTCGGCAAGCTGCTTGAGTTTGATGGCGGCAGACAAACCCGACGGGCCTGCGCCGACAATCACGACATCGTATTGCATACTGTCGCGCTCGATGGTTTCTGTCATAGTGGTTCCTGTATTGTCATTATTCAATTTAATCCGCTAATTATACAGCTTGGACATATAGTTACCAAATACAACAAAAGGCCGTCTGAAACTTTACTCAAATTTCAGACGGCCTTTACTTATTCAAAGAGATTATTGCGCTTTAGTTTCCGTTACAAAACCGATTTTGCTGATACCGGCTTCGCGCGCTGCTTGCAGGGCTTGGTTGACGTAATCGTATTCAACCGCTTTATCCGCCGCAATCGCCACAATCACATCTTCGTTTTTCGCTTTGGCTTCTTTCAGCTTGGCAGTTACCGTTGCCAAATCCACTTTGGTATCGGAATCGCCGCCAACGACATAAGCACCGTTGGCATCAATATTCAAACGCAAAGGATCTTTAGGCTGCTGCTTATCCTCTTTCGCCGCTTTTTCCGAAGCAGTCGGCAACTCCAAAGGAATTGAGTGGGTCAGCACCGGCATGGTAATCATAAATACAATCAGCAACACCAGCATCACGTCCACCAAAGGCGTAACGTTGATATCCGACATCGGCGCATCATCGCCGGAATTCATTGATCCGAAAGCCATGGTTTAATCCTTTTGGTTCAGCAGGCGGACATGCAGGTCATGTGCAAATGCGTCCATATCTTGCGCGATGGTTTTTGTACCGCGATTGAGGAAGTTGTACGCCAATACGGCCGGAATCGCCACAAACAGGCCGACAGCAGTCGATACCAAAGCCTCACCAATCGGACCGGCTACCGCAGCAATGCTCATTTGACCGCTTTCGCTGATGCCGATCAGGGCATGGTAAATACCCCAAACAGTACCCAACAGGCCGATAAACGGAGCGGTTGCGCCGATGGAGGCCAACGCGGTCATGCCGTAGTCAAACTGACGCATGGTTTGGGACATGCTGTTGCGGATGTGAACAACCAAGTATTCGTTCAAAGGCAATTCGTCAATCAGCGATTTGCTTGTCGTTTGACGGTAGTTTTGGTATGCGCGCAGAGACTCATCGGCAACATTGCTCATTGGTGCTTCTACCGCTTTGGCTTTCTGTACAGCATCGGCCAGCGTAAACGCATTCAACATCAACTCTTTTACCTGAGCATTGCCTTTTTTCGCTTTGCGGTATTTGATGCAGCGAATCACAATGACACTCCAAGTCACCACACTCATCAACAACATCAGGACAAATACACCAATCAGTACCACATCACCTGATTTGAAAACTAAACTTAAATCCATAATTTTTCCAAGTTAAAAATAAAATTAAAATTTCTATCGGGTCATTTAAAAATATTTCCCAACAGCATATATTTTCCAATCAATCAGCTTAGTCCTAGATACTTATTCAAGCGTGAATTTGACAGGTACTTTAAATTCAGTCCAAACGCTTGCATGACAGCTACCATCTTTAACGGCTTTACGCGCTGCATTATCCAGACGACTATAACCACTTGATTTATTCACACTAATTGAATCCACTTTACCGCCGGGACCAACCAAGACTTTCAAAACAACCAAGCCCTCTTCGCCATTTTCAGTGGACAGTGAAGGATACGGAGGTCTCGGAATATGGCAGGTTCCTTTTGCCGGATTGCCTTTACTGCTGCCGGCACCTGTACCGCTGCCACCACCTCCGCCACCGCCGGTACCGGAGCCATGTTCGCCTTTCGCACCGCCGCTGCCGGATCCGCTGCCTTCGCCACGGCCGCTGCCTGTACCTTTCGTACCGCCGCCGTTGCCTTTTCCTTCTCCGCCCAAGGCTTTGCCTTCGCCGTTGCCTTTACCGTTTTCAGCAGTGTTCGGCCCGGTTTTGCTGCCTGAGTATTCCGATGCTTTTGGAGACGGTTTAGGTTCTGCCTTCGGCTCTGGTTTTGGCTCGGGCTTCGGCTCAGGTTTAGGTTCCGGCTTAGGCTCGGGCTTAGGTTTCTCGATAGGTTTCGGTTTTTCCTTTTGCTGTACGATATCCGCTTTTTCTTTTTTCGTTACCACAGGTTTGATAACAGGTTTGGGCGGCTCGACAGGCTTAGGTTTGGGTTTCGGCTTGGGTTTCGGCTTGGGTTTCGGTTGTTCGGGGGTTGGCTCGGGTGCGGCAGGTGCGCCTTCGCCCTCAGGGCTGCCGTCGCCTCCGCCGAAATCGCCCAAATCGACAAATTCAATATTCGCCATTTCGACAGGAGGCGGTTTGTGCGCGTGCCATAAAAGTGCAACCAAGCCGACGTGAATCAACGCAACGGAAGTCACGACGGCTGGAGTTAAAATTCGTTTTTTATCCATAATTCCGTTATGTTAATAGCAACAATTCCCGTTTGCAAGTCGTTTTACAGTCAAAATAAGCATTAATGCTTATAGAGAAAGTTTATAGACCTGCTGTTTTAAAGGCTGCATATCATAATATGATATTAGCTCTCATTACTAATATTATCAAACAAAAGGTCGTTTTAAAAGATAAGCGGTAAGACAAAACAGCCTATTCTTCCGGCGTTTATGCTATCCGCACATTAAATCAATATCGAAACCTCATCAGACCGATAAAAATTCAAATGGTTTCAAATAATCTGTATTTTTTATCCATAAAACATCAGGCCGTCTGAAAACATTCTTTCAGACGGCCTGATTCAAACAAAATCATTTTTTCCGTTTCGCCCTTGGGTGCGCCTCATCATAAACGCGCGCTAAGTGATCAAAATCCAGCTTTGTATAAACTTGCGTAGCGGAAAGGTTGCTGTGTCCCAACAATTCCTGCACAGCACGGATATCGCCCGATGCCTGCAAAAGATGGGTTGCATAGCTGTGGCGCATCATGTGCGGTGAGATATGGCTGGCACTGCCCACGCGCACTGCCCACGCCTGCAGGCGTTTTTGGATTTGACGTTGCCCCAGCCTGCCGCCGTTCTTATTGGTGAACAAGGCCTGCTCGCCCTCTTTGGCAATACGCACTGCCAAATAATCATGCAATGCTGCAATGCTTTTAGCTACCAACGGCACTTGCCGTTGCTTGCCGCCTTTACCATTCACACTGACCCAACCTTCGTCCAAAACGATACCGTCCAGATTCAAACCTTGTATCTCGCTCAGGCGCAAGCCGCTGCCATACATCAATTCAAACATGGCCTTATCGCGTACATCCAACTCATCATCAACCGGCGCATGGTCAAGGATATGGTTTAAAGGCTCTTGCGGCAGCGCTTTGGGCAGGCGTTCGGGCAGGTGCGGCGCTTTCATATTAAATGTCGGGTCGCTTTCCATGACTTCTATCTGCACCAGCCAACTGCAATACTGCCGCCACACCGACAATTTCCGCGCCAAGCTACTTTCGCTCAAGCCCTTTTGCGACAGCTTTTTCAATACCGCCACAAAATCACGGCGCGTTGGCAGGCCGTTTTCCAGATTATCGGGCAACAGGCGCATCAACTCACTCAAATCGCGCCGATAAGCGGAAACGGTATGCTCCGACTTGCCTTGTTGCAGCAAGGTTTTCAGATAGCGTTCAAAATGGGGCGCAAAATTGTTTGATTCCGCCATTTCAGACGGCCTCCAATGCTGTTTTCAATGCCGAAGGCAAACGGCAGACACGCTGCTTGCCATAATCGAAACACACCATACCTGTCTGCACTTTCGCCAGCACAAGGCCATCTGAAATCCTGCGGATACGGTACAACAAAGAAAAGCCCACTCCGGCCACACCCGCCGCCCCCATTTCCACCGACAGCTCATCGCCATGATGACCTTGCGCCAAATACTGCACCGCCGCATCCGCCATAATCAGGCCAGCCCCTCCGGCATCCATTTCACTCCAACCCAGCTTCGCCAGCCAACGCATCCTCACTTCATGGCACAAACGCAACACCGCATCGTTCGCCAGATGGCCGCCATAGTTCACATCGCCCACCTGCACCATCAAGTCCGTCTGAAACAAAGGCTTATCACACTCGGCCACCGAAATCCTATCCATTTTACACACCCGTTTTCAATACTCTGCCATTATAAACCGAGACCCTGTTCGTTAATATATAAAAACAATGTAGCAGCTTGTAGTTTTTCATAGCAAAAAACATTATAATTTATCGGATAAATTTACCCTTCACTACTTCAGGAGCTTCTCATGGCACTCGTATCCATGCGCCAACTGTTGGACCATGCTGCCGAAAACAGCTACGGTCTGCCCGCATTCAACGTTAACAACCTCGAACAGATGCGCGCCATCATGGAGGCGGCCGACCAAGTCAACGCCCCCGTTATCGTTCAAGCATCCGCAGGCGCACGCAAATACGCAGGTGCCCCATTCCTGCGCCATCTGATTTTGGCCGCAGTCGAAGAATTCCCGCATATCCCTGTCGTGATGCACCAAGACCACGGCGCATCTCCTGATGTATGCCAACGCTCCATTCAACTGGGCTTCTCCTCCGTGATGATGGACGGCTCGCTGATGGAAGATGGCAAAACCCCTTCTTCTTACGAATACAACGTCAACGCCACCCGTACCGTGGTCAACTTCTCCCACGCTTGCGGCGTGTCCGTTGAAGGCGAAATCGGCGTATTGGGCAACCTCGAAACTGGCGAAGCCGGCGAAGAAGACGGCGTCGGCGCAGTGGGCAAACTTTCCCACGACCAAATGCTGACCAGCGTTGAAGATGCCGTACGTTTCGTTAAAGATACCGGCGTTGACGCATTGGCTATTGCCGTTGGTACCAGCCACGGCGCATACAAATTCACCCGTCCGCCCACAGGCGACGTATTGCGTATCGACCGCATCAAAGAAATCCACCAAGCCCTGCCCAACACCCACATCGTAATGCACGGCTCCAGCTCCGTTCCGCAAGAATGGCTGAAAGTCATCAACGAACACGGCGGCAAAATCGGTGAAACCTACGGCGTACCGGTTGAAGAAATCGTCGAAGGCATCAAACACGGCGTGCGCAAAGTCAACATCGACACCGACTTGCGCCTCGCCTCTACCGGCGCCATCCGCCGCTTCATGGCAGAAAACCCAGCCGAATTCGACCCGCGCAAATACTTGAGCAAAACCGTCGAAGCCATGAAACAAATCTGTCTTGACCGCTACCTCGCATTCGGTTGCGAAGGCCAAGCCGACAAAATCAAACCGATTTCTTTGGAAAAAATGGCAACCAAATACGCCAAAGGCGAATTGAACCAAATCGTTAAATAATCCGTAGATCGGATTAACACTAAGGCCGTCTGAAAACTTGGCAATAAGGTTTCAGACGGCCTTAGCTTTTGGGAAATTTATAGTAAAATCTTCCACCGACTACACATCAAAACACATCGAAAGCAAACATGAAACTCGCCGTTATTTTGCCGGCCTATTGCGCCGAAGCTTATTTGCCCGAATGCTTGGACTCGGTATTGAATCAAACATTCCGCGACTTTTTCGTCATCGCCATCAACGATGCTTCAACAGACAAAACCGGCGAAATCCTCGAGGCTTACGCAGCCAAAGATTCACGTTTGCAGGTTTTCCACCTTCCGGAAAACAGGGGCGAGCCGTTTGCCTGCCAATTTGCCATGGATATGCTCAAAGACGTAGAAGTCGAATATGTGGCACGAATGGACGCGGACGATATTTGCGCCTTGGATCGTTTTGAAAAACAGATTCAATTCTTAGACAGCCATCCCGAAATCGATATTGTCGGCAGCCAAGCCACCATCTTTTTTGATGACCAAACCGGAAGAGAACCCGTTTTAAGCGACCTCCCCCTGCTCGACAAAGACATTAAAGCCTTTCTCTCCTTTGCCGCCCAAAACATGTTCAACCCCACCACCATGTGGCGGCACGACAGCATTAAAAACCTCGGAATAAACTACACCGCGACGGAAACCGCACCCGATTTCCATATGTGGGTGCAATGCGCCCTACATGGCAAAACCTTTGCCAACCTGCCCGAGCCTTTGTTGTCATACAGGATACACACAACTCAAGAAAGCAAAAAAAGAGACAAAATCAACAGATCCGTCCAATACACCATGGAGTTGTGGATCAGTCATCTCTTCCCTGATTTGAATGCGACGGAAGTAACGCTCTTAAGCCGCATCTTGTACGAAAAGCAACTGCGCTTGACCACTGAAGAGCTGAAAACCATTTTTGCCGCCTATGACAGAATCAGCAAAGACCGCAGCATTTCATTGTTTGGCGAAGACCGCAATACCATGTTCGACATGATAGACAAGTTCTTCAATTTCTTAAAAAGCCAGTTGAAATTCACTTAAATCATAAAAGGCCGTCTGAAACCTAAGTTTCAGACGGCCTTTGTCTATTTCAAGAGCAATCTAAATCAGAACAAGCCATGAATCACGCCTTCTGCGTCCACATCAATTTTCTCGGCAGCCGGAACTTTCGGCAGGCCCGGCATCTTCATCATATTGCCGCACAACGCAACGATGAAACCTGCGCCTGCGGAAACAGTGATACCGCGCACGGTAATGCGGAAGCCTTCGGGGCAGCCCAAAAGTTTGGCGTTGTCGCTCAAAGAATATTGGGTTTTCGCCATGCAGATCGGCATTTTGTCCAAACCCAGTTTTTCCAGTGAAGCGATTTCGGCAGACGCTTCCGCGCTGAAATCAACATCTTCCGCGCCGTACACTTTTTGGGCAATCGCACGGATTTTGTCTTTAATGCTCAACTCAACATCGTAGGCAAACTTGAAGTTATTCGGTTGGTTTTCGATGGCGTTGACGACTTTGTGCGCCAAGTCTGCACCACCCGCGCCGCCTTTGCCCCATACTTCGGTCAGGGAAACTTCAACGCCGTGTTCCGCGCAGGCTTTTTCAATCATGGCCAACTCGGCATCGGAGTCGGACACGAAGCGGTTGATGGCGACGACGACGGGCAGGCCGAATACGTTTTTCAGGTTGGAAATATGTTTCAAGAGATTAGGCAGACCTTTTGCCAAAGCGTCGAGGTTTTCTTCGCCGAGGTTGGCACGTTCTACGCCGCCGTTGTATTTCAAAGCACGGACGGTGGCGACGACAACAGCCGCATCAGGTCTCAAATCAGCTAGACGGCATTTGATGTCGCAGAATTTTTCCGCGCCCAAATCCGCACCGAAGCCTGCTTCGGTTACTGCGTAATCGGCAAGGTGTTTCGCCAGTCGGGTGGCGGTAACGGAGTTACAGCCGTGGGCGATGTTGGCGAATGGGCCGCCGTGTACAAAGGCCGGCGTGCCTTCGATGGTTTGTACCAAGTTAGGCTTAATCGCATCTTTGAGCAATGCCGCCATCGCGCCATTTGCTTTCAAATCTTTGGCGTAAACAGGGCTGCCGTCTTTAGCGTAAGCGACAAGGATGTTACCCAAACGCTCTTTCAAATCGCTGATGTCTTTGGCAAGACAGAATACCGCCATCACTTCGGAAGCAACGGTAATGTCGAAACCGTCAGGACGCATCACGCCGTCAACAGGTTTGCCCATGCCGTCGATGATGTTGCGCAACTGACGGTCGTTCATATCGACCACGCGACGCCACAGGACGCGTTTCGGATCGATGTTCAACTCGTTGCCTTGGTAGATATGGTTATCAAGCATGGCAGCGAGCAAGTTATTCGCCGCGCCGATGGCGTGAAAGTCGCCGGTGAAGTGCAGGTTGATGTCTTCCATCGGCAACACTTGGGCATAGCCGCCGCCTGCCGCGCCGCCTTTAACACCGAACACCGGTCCCAAAGAAGGCTCGCGCAGGGCGATAACCGAGTCTTTGCCGATGTGGCGTAATGCGTCCGCCAAACCAATGGTTACAGTGGTTTTACCCTCACCCGCAGGAGTCGGATTAATGGCGGTCACCAAAATCAGACGGCCTTGTTTTTGCGGCAGCTTGAATGCCTCGGCGGGATTGATTTTGGCTTTGTAATGACCATAGGGCTCGATGTTGTCAACGTTCAAACCCAGCTTGGCGGCAATTTCACCAATCGGGCGCATGGTGGAAGACTGGGCAATTTCAGCATCGGTTTTGAAGCTCATGATTTTCCTTTATTGAGAGAGGGAAAGGCCGTCTGAAACAATATAATAAAGACGGCTGGAAGAAAAAGAATATTCGTTCTATTATAGCGTTTTCCAAAGACAAACCGCAGTGAAAATTTCGATATTTCATCAACAAGCGGATTCATATTGTCAACAATTTAAAACAAAGGAATAAAACATGAGCAGCAACGCATGGCTGTTTTGGGCATTGGCATCGGCAGGCTTCGCCTCATTGACCGCCATTTTCGCCAAAATGGGTTTACAGGGTATAGATTCAGATTTCGCCACCTTTATCCGTACCTTGGTCATCCTCGCCGCTTTGGTACTGTTTTTAACCTACACCGGCAAATGGCAGGGCGTGAACGGCTTTACCGGCCGCAACTGGACATTCCTCATCCTATCCGGCCTCGCTACCGGCGCATCTTGGCTCGCCTACTTCAAAGCCTTGCAACTGGGCAACGCCTCGCAAGTCGCACCCGTCGACAAATTTAGCCTGGTCTTGGTCGCCCTGATGGCCGTCGTTTTCTTAGACGAACGCCCAAGCACGCAGGAATGGATAGGCTTAGGCTTGGTAACCGCAGGCGTATTGACTTTGGCTTTGAAACGATAAAGATTGGGATATCAAAAAAAGGCCGTCTGAAAAATTTCAGACGGCCTTTGCTTTGCTTCAAACAATCAGCTCACAATTAATTTGAACCGACTTTGATTTTTTGCCACAAGTTGACAGACAGTTTTTTCGCATCTGCGCTCATTTGAGGCATGACGAAACCGTCTTTCATATCTTGCTCGTTCGGGAAAATAGAACGTGTGTTCACCAGCTCGGCAGGCATTTTTTCGCGTGCAGGTTTGCTGGCTGGGGCGAAGGTTACGGCAATACCGTTTTTCGCAGCCACTTCTGGATCAAGCGTGTAGTTGATGTATTTGTGGGCATTGACGATGTTTTTCGCATCGGCCGGAATCAACCAAGATTCAATCCAGAAGCCCATGCCTTTCGGAGTCAATACTTCGACGCCGACATTGTTCTTCACTTCTTCGGAACGCGCTTTGGCCAAGTTCAAGTCGCCGCCGTTACCTGCCGCCAAGCAGATGTCGCCGCGCGCCAATTCGTCAATGATGGAGGGGCTGAAACGTTTCACGTCAGGACGGATGGTTTTCAAAACTTCTGCAGCCGCTTTCAAATCTTCAGGATTCGAGCCTTTAGGATCTTTACCCAAGTAATTCAACAAGATTGGGAACATTTCGCTCGGGGTATCCCACAAAGCGATGCCGCAAGATTTCAGCTTGTTGGTGTATTCAGGTTTGAACAGCAAATCCCAGCCGTTTTCAGGCAATTTTCCGCCCAAAAGCTCCTTGCCCTTCGCCGTAATCGCAATCGTATTCACACCTGAGAAGTATGGAACGGCGTATTGATTGCCCAGATCGGCGGTTTCCAACATCTTCAGCAATTCAGGATCGATGTTTTTGTAGTTCGGAATCAAGTCCTTATTGATTTTTTGGTATGCACCCGCCTCAATTTGACGCGGCAGGAAGGCAATACCGGGCACAACCAAGTCATAGCCGGATTTACCGGTCAGCATTTTGGCTTCCAGCGTTTCATTGTTTTCATACAAATCGTAAGTCAGCTTCAAATTGTTGGCTTTTTTGAAGTCTTCGACTGTACTTTCGTCAACGTAGTTTGACCAGTTGTAGATATTCAAAGTATCGGTGGCGGCTGCTTCGGCATTGGCAGCAGGCGCGCTGCCTGCTTGAGGTTGCTCGGCTTTTTTCTCGCCACCGCCGCACGCGGCCAAAGACAATGCGGCCAATACGGCTAATACAGATTTTTTCATACGGGCAGATTCCTGATGAAAGAGTGGTTAATGTCAATAAATAAGAAACCCTGCACCCCATAAACACCCCGGCGCAGAGTTAGGCTATTGTAATGGAAACGTAAGCAAACGCAAAGCAATATCCATCTGATTTTTATTGAAATAAGGCAAAGCAACACCATCTTTTTACCAAAAGCGTTGCACCGGCTGTCGTTTTTGGGCAAAATACGGCTGATTTGCGCGCGTTTATAGAGAAAAAGCTTGCATACAAGGAAATCTGTCTTTAAAATTGCGCGTTTACAGAATTTATTTTTCAGGAGATATTCAATATGGCAAACAGCGCACAAGCCCGCAAACGTGCCCGCCAGTCGGTTAAACAACGCGCCCACAACGCCAGCCTGCGTACTGCATTCCGTACCGCTGTGAAAAAAGTGTTGAAAGCAGTTGAAACCGGCGACAAAGCTGCTGCTCAAGCAGTTTACCAAGAATCCGTTAAAGTCATCGACCGTATCGCTGACAAAGGCGTATTCCACAAAAACAAAGCAGCCCGTCATAAAAGCCGTCTGTCTGCTAAAGTAAAAGCTTTGGCTTAATACTGACGCAGATGCCGGAAATCCTGACAATCAAAACAGGATGAATCGAGCTGATACGATGCCCCTGAGGTCCTGCCTTTCAGGGGCATTGCCGTATTCACCGCCCAAACCGACTGAATAAAACCATTTACCCTTTCATCAGGCCGTCTGAAAAACAACGGAAACTCTCATGAACAAGATGTTGAAACATTCCCTAAGTATCGGATTCATTGTCGCCGCCCCACTGGCTGCCGCCGATACCGCCCTACACTGCACCACCATTCAAGACAACGCCACCCGTTTGGCGTGTTACGACAACATCTACTCGGCGCAACTTCCCCCTCAATCCCCACTGCCGCAAGCGCAAACCGAAACCGTCAAAACACCAGTTGACCTCGAAAAAAGCGTGCGCAAGAGCATCGAGAAAAAAGAAGCGGCCATCGTATTCGACAACCCTACCCATCCGAATATTTCAGACGACGTATTAAGCGAAACTGCCGACAGCTACACACCTTTAAGCCTGATGTACGATTTGGATAAAAACGACACACGCGGCCTGTTGAGCGTACGCGAGCACAACCCTATGTACCTCATGCCCGTTTGGTACAACAGCAGCCCCAACTATTACCCGGAATCCCCCAGCCGCGGCGTAACCACACAGGAAAAATTCAGCGAGCAAAAACGTCTCGAAACTAAAATGCAGGTTTCCTTCAAAAGCAAGATTGCCGAAGATTTATTCAAAACCCGTGCCGACGTATGGTTTGGCTACACCCAAAAATCCGACTGGCAAATCTTCAACCAAGGCCGCAAATCCGCTCCGTTCCGCAACACCGACTACGAGCCCGAAATCTTCATTACCCAACCCGTTAAAGCAGACCTGCCTTTTGGCGGCAAACTGCGTATGGTCGGCGCAGGTTTTGTTCACCAGTCCAACGGTCAAAGCCGCCCCGAATCACGCTCATGGAACCGGGTTTACGCCATGGCAGGCATGGAATGGGGCAAGCTGACCGTCATTCCCAGGGTTTGGATGCGCGCCTTCGACCAAAAAGGAGACGACGATGACAATCCGGACATCAACAAATACATGGGTTATGGCGACTTAAAAGTCCAATACCGCCTCAATGACAAACAAAATGTTTATTCCGTCCTGCGTTACAATCCGAAAAGCGGACGTGGCGCCGTTGAAGCGGCCTATACTTTCCCCATCAAAGGCAAACTCAAAGGCGTTGTCCGCGGCTTCCACGGCTACGGCGAAAGCTTGATTGACTACAACCACAAACAAAACGGCATCGGCTTCGGCCTGATGTTCAACGACTGGGACGGCATCTAAATGACCCCATATTGTTTCAGACGGCCTTTGCAATCAAGGCGGCCGTCTGAAACAATAAAACAAAACAAGCCATTCGTTTAAAATACTCGTTTCCTAGCGTCCAAACGCGTATAATGCAAAGTTTGGGCAAAACTTGCCGGAATGAAACAAAGATGACAGAAGCCGCAGCCGAAAGCGGAAAAATCGCCAAGGCTTTAAAGAAATACCTGATTACAGGCGTACTGGTTTGGTTGCCGATTGCTGTAACCATCTGGGCGATGACCTACATCATATCCGCCGCCGACAGACTGATCAGCCTATTGCCGGAAAGCTGGCAGCCCCAGCATTTCTGGGGATTCAACATACCCGGTTTGGGCATTGTTGCCGCCACAGTCGTCTTGTTCGTTACCGGAGTATTTGCCGCCAACGTATTGGGCAGACGGATTCTAGGCGCGTGGGACAGCCTTTTGGGACGCATTCCCGTCGTCAAATCCATCTACTCCAGCGTTAAAAAAGTTTCCGAATCCCTGCTCTCTGACAGCAGCCGCTCGTTCAAAACCCCCGTACTGGTTCCCTTTCCGCAACCGGGCATTTGGACGATAGCCTTTGTTTCCGGCCATATCCCCGCCAAACTCAAAGGCAGCCTGCCGCAAGATGACGACTATATTTCCGTTTACGTCCCAACCACGCCCAACCCGACCGGCGGCTATTACATCATGGTTAAAAAAAGCGACGTTCGCGAGCTGGACATGAGTGTGGATCAGGCATTGAAATATGTAATTTCACTGGGCATGGTGATGCCGGACGACTTACCGGTTAAAGCCCTACCTGCCCAAAAACCGTCTAAAGACGGTGATACCGAACACAACAATTAAGGTCTTCTTTTTTTCAGACGGCCTTTCCTTCTTTTCAAATTGAACAATATAAAAAGGTGATTTTATGCGTACCAACTATTGCGGCCTTATCAGCGAGCAATACTTAGACCAAACCGTTACCGTCAAAGGCTGGGTACACCGCCGACGTGACCACGGCGGTGTGATTTTTATCGACCTGCGCGACCGCGAAGGCATCGTTCAAGTCGTTATCGACCCTGACACTCCGGAAGCATTTGCCGCTGCCGACTCTTCCCGCAACGAATACGTTTTGAGCATTACCGGCCGCGTACGCAACCGTCCTGAAGGTACAACCAACGACAAAATGATTTCCGGCAAAATCGAAATCCTTGCCAAAGAAATCGAAGTCTTGAACGCTGCCGCTACGCCTCCGTTCCAAATCGACGATGAAAACATCAGCGAAAACGTTCGCCTGACCAACCGCGTTATCGACTTGCGCCGTCCTACCATGCAACGCAACCTGCGCCTGCGTTACCAAGTCGCTATGGGCGTTCGCCGCTACTTGGACGCGCAAGGCTTCATCGACATTGAAACGCCGATGCTGACCCGCTCCACCCCGGAAGGCGCGCGCGACTACCTCGTACCAAGCCGCGTTCATCCAGGCGAATTCTTCGCTCTGCCGCAATCTCCACAATTGTTTAAACAACTGTTGATGGTTGCCGGTTTCGACCGTTACTACCAAATCACCAAATGTTTCCGTGACGAAGATTTGCGTGCCGACCGTCAACCTGAATTCACTCAAATCGACTTGGAAACCTCGTTTTTGAACGAGGATGAAATCATGGACATCACTGAAGGCATGGCCAAACAAGTCTTCAAAGATGCTTTGAACGTAGATTTGGGCGACTTCCCACGCATGCCTTACTCTGAAGCCATGTTCTACTACGGCTCTGACAAACCGGATATGCGCATCAACTTGAAATTTACCGAGTTGACCGACTTGATGAAAACGGAGGAATTCAAAGTCTTCCGTGGCGCCGCCGACATGAAAGGCGGCCGCGTAGTCGCTCTGCGCGTGCCTAACGGCGCGAAATTCAGCCGCAAAGAAATTGACGAATACACCAAATTTGTCGGCATCTACGGCGCGAAAGGTCTGGCATACATCAAAGTAAACGATGTCAGCAACCTTTCCAATGGCGAAGACAGCGGCCTGCAATCTCCAATCGTGAAATTCCTGTCCGAAAACGCCCTGAAAGAAATCATCGAACGTACCGGCGCACAAAACGGCGACATCATTTTCTTCGGTGCAGACAAAACCAAAGTCGTGAACGAAGCCATCGGCGCATTGCGCATTAAAGTCGGCTTGGAACACGGCAAAGACAACGGCTACTTCGTAGACGAATGGAAGCCTTTGTGGATTGTCGATTTCCCAATGTTCGAATACGATGAAGAAGCCGACCGCTACGTTGCCGTACACCATCCGTTTACCGCGCCTAAAGAAGGTCATGAAGACCTGATGGTTTCCGACCCTGCAAACTGCCTGGCCCGTGCCTACGACATGGTATTGAACGGCTGGGAAATCGGCGGCGGCTCTATCCGTATCCACCGTGCAGACGTACAAGAGAAAGTGTTTGCCGCGCTGAAAATCAGCCCTGAAGAGCAACAAGAGAAATTCGGCTTCCTCTTGGACAACCTGAAATTCGGCGCGCCTCCTCACGGCGGCCTTGCATTCGGCCTCGACCGTCTGATTACCCTGATGACCGGTGCCGAATCTATCCGCGACGTGATTGCCTTCCCGAAAACACAACGTGCACAATGTCTGCTGACCAATGCACCTAATGTGGTCGACGACAAACAACTTCGCGAATTGAGCCTGCGTCTGCGTCAGAAAGCAGTTGAAACAAAAGAAGCGTAATTTATCGGCTTAACCTTTAAAATATCAAGGCCGTCTGAAATTTTTGAAATTTCTTTCAAATTTTTCAGACGGCCTTTCTGTATTTTAGTCGTTTATATATAATCAACTCATAAACTGTTTTATTTTAAACGTTCACTTTAATGACGTTAGAGTATAAAAAACAACCGTTTGTAAGAAAAACAAACAAATAAGCTCCACAAGCACTATCATGACTGTTACAACAATAAAGGAACCAAACAATGTTTCTGATACTGACGGGGCTGATACTGACTTTTTTTATTTTGTTGTTTATTATTACTTCAATTATTCACAAAAAACAGTTTGCCTATAACACACACCAAGACTATAACTATCCCTCCCTCCCCTCTACCGCGCATGCTACCCTCAAGGGTGGCAGCCTGACTTTACCTGCCACTATCAGCGGGCAAGATACCGTTATTGCCAAAATCCGTATCAAATCCACTTGGGCAGGATTGCTGGTATTGCCTTTTGTTGAAACCATTTCATCTAAGGGCAAATGGAAGCAATATTTCGAATATGGCGCAAAAGGCGTGCGCTATATCAATCTGAGCGACACCTTCTCCGACAGCGACAAAACCATCCGCTTGGAAGGCAAATACCTAACCTTGTCCGATCAAGAAATCGAACTCTCTGTTTATCCGCGTGAAAACCTAGACGGAAAAAAAATCCTTGTTCTCGCGCCTCATGCTGACGATGCCGAATTAAGCGCATACGGTTTGTATGAAAAACACGCCGCCAATTCAATGATCTGCACCTTAACCGCCAGCGAAGGCGGCAGCTTCCACTATGGCAACCTTTATAGCACGTGCGACTGCGACACTCAGGCCCAATATCTGCAAAAAGGTCGGATGCGCGTTTGGAACAGCCTGACCGTTCCCCTTTTAGCCGGCGTGCCGTTTGAAAACATCCTGCAACTGGGTTACTTCGACAGCACTTTGACCGCCATGCGCCAAAATCCGGAAAAAGAGATTAAATCGACCAAAATCGATACAACCAACGTCGATATTTTCCGCCATGCCAATACCTCCTCATTGGCGAAACACCTCAAGCCCGGCTCGACTTGGAACAGCTTGGTGGACAACCTTGGCTATCTGATAGAAACGTTCCAGCCGGATATTATCGTGACACCGTCCCCAAATATTGATGCACATCCCGATCACCAACATACTGCGCTGGCCGCCATCGAAGCCCTGCGCAAAATCGATTACCGCCGTGGCAATCTGTTTTTGCACACCATACATTATCTGAGCGACGACTTTCCTATCGGCAAAGTAGGTTCTTCCCTCAGCCTGCCGCCGCCCTCCGAGCAACCGTTTTACTTCCAAAGCATCTATTCCCATCCCTTGGATAAAGAAGAGCAAAACCGCAAACTTCTCGCCCTTGACGCCATGAACGACATCCGTCCTAATTCAGACGGCTATATGCGTTGGAGCACCATGATATTCAAAGGCCTAAACAAACTGCGGCACCACGTCCTCCATCTCGACAAAGACTTGGTCAACCGCTTTGTCCGTAGCAACGAATTCTTCTATACCGTCCCCATCAGCGACTTGTACCAAGAAGATACGCTGAAACAAATCACTTATCAGGGCAAAGCCCAATAAACCAAAAGGCCGTCTGAAAAGATGTTTCAAACGGCCTTTATCACACCAAATCAAAACAATAAAATCACCGCATTACAACGAAAAACACCCAGCCAAAATCCAAACGCGACAACCCAAGTTATAATAAAACCCTTCCCATACGCCTCACATCATCATGCCGATTTACTTCATCGCCGATTTGCACCTGAGCGAATCCCATCCTCAACTGACCGCACTCTTCCAGAAATTTATCCAAGAAAAAGCCGTTCATGCCCAAGCCGTATACATTCTTGGCGACCTTTTCGATTTTTGGATCGGCGATGACGAAAACAGCCCTTTGGTTCAAACCATCAAACAAACCATCCGCAGCCTGACCGAGCGCGGCATTACCTGCTATTTCATCCATGGCAACCGCGACTTCCTCATCGGCAAAACCTTCGCCCGCGATACCGGCATGACCTTACTGCCCGAGTACGCCGTGATCGACCTGTTCGGCACACCCACCCTACTCTGTCACGGCGACACCCTTTGCACCGACGACCATTCTTATCAAAAATTCCGCCGTACCGTCCATCAAAAATGGCTGCAACGCCTGTTCCTGCTCCTACCACTCACACTCCGACTGAACATCGCTACCAAAATCCGCAAGCAGAGCAAACAGGACAAACAGCACAAAACTGCCGACATCATGGATGTCAATCCGGCCTTTACCCACGAAACCGTCCAACACTTCCACACGCCCCTGCTCATCCACGGCCATACCCACCGCGAAAACATCCATCGCAACGCCGGCTACACTCGCATCGTACTCGGTGACTGGCGCGACAATTACGCCTCCATTCTCGAAGTCGATGCCGAAGGCTACCGTTTTATCGCCTTATAAAACATCAGGCCGTCTGAAAACCGGTTTCCCGATTGTTCAGACGGCCTGACTGACAAATATCCTCAATCGGTTTACGCAAACCAACCGCGTATCCGCTCCAAACCACCAAAGCGCACACACGCATCCGCATTCGCCTCAGTTTTCGGTTTCGCCCGATAAGCAATGCCGAATCCCGCCTCCCGTATCATCGGAATATCGTTCGCACCATCTCCCATCGCCACCACCTGCCATGGAGCCAAACCCAGACGCTCACGGTATTCACGCAACAAATCCGTCTTAGCCTGCGCATCGATAATACGCCCTTTCAGACGGCCTGTCAGCTTGCCGTTTTCCACTTCCAACACATTCGCAAAATGGAAATCCAAGCCCAAACGCCGTTGCAGACGTTCCGTAAAGAACGTAAATCCGCCCGACACCAGCATAAACTTCACATCATTCCGTTTACACGCTTCCAACAAAAATTCCGCGCCCGGCGACAGCTGCAACACATTCTCGTACACCTCTTCCAACACGCGCTCGTCCAAACCGGCCAGCAAAGCCACACGCTTACGCAAAGACTGCTCAAAGTCCAGCTCGCCGCGCATCGACTGCTCCGTAATCTTGGCCACCTCATCCTTTAGTCCGACACCGGCCGCAATCTCATCCACGCACTCAATCGTAATCAGCGTCGAATCCATATCGCTGACAATCAGTCCCAAATCAGCAAAAGCCACATCCGGCAACACCGCACCATCTATCTGCTGCGCAATCAATGCAGCCCGCATCTCGTCCGTCAATTCAAAATCATCATCAACCGGCACACGCAATACCGACTTCCCTGATGACGCAGACACCAAACCGCCAAACGCCGACCAGTCGCAAGCGCCCAAATCTCCATGTTGCAACACCAAAAATTTCTTCATCTCATTCTCCTCATACCCCAAAACCTTTGCAAACATATCGGGTACACATTCAGCTTAAAATAACAAAACCATATTTTTGCAAAGGCCGTAAAAAACCAAAACAGCATTATAGCCGAACCACCCCGAAAATTTTCAGACGGCCTGTCGCTTGATTCCCTTAGCTAGTTTAATTTCAAAAACACCTTCAAAAACCATAGAAACAACATAAATCCGCTAAAAAACCTCAAAACCTTGTTCTTAAATTACAAAACAACAAAATTATCGTAAAATATAATTATTCTTATTTTGGTTCGATTAAATTTTAATTATAGAAAGACGTTCATGAACGCCCCAGCCCTTAAAACATTAGCACTCATTATTGCCACTCTGCCTTATGCAGCCTTAGCAGAAAACACTGCAACACCCCGGCCAGAACAAACTGCCGAGCTGCAAACCGTCAATGTAACCGGCAAAAACCGTTCCACCCGCACCGAAAACCGCGACTCTTACACCACCTCTGCCATGCGCACCACCACCGGGCTTGCCTTGTCTCCGAAAGAAACGCCGCAGTCGGTAAGCGTGATTACCAAAACGCAGCTGGATAACCAAGGCATGACCAATATGGAACAAGCCTTAAAAACCACAACCGGCATCAACGTGATTCCCGATTCCGGCCGTTGGCGTTATCAGTCGCGCGGCTTTTACATCGATCAAATTGAAGAAGACGGCTTATCCACTACCGTTGCAGGTTCGTCCGGCAACCCGTACAACGACCCTCAAAGCATGAGCAATCTGGCCATCTACGACCATATCGAAGTTGTCCGCGGTCCGACTGGCCTGACCCAATCCAACAGCGAACCCGGCGGCACAATCAATGCCGTACGTAAACGTCCGACCGCCAATACGCAGGCAACCTTAAGTTTTATGGCCGACCGTTTCGGCGCAGCAAGCCTGATCGGCGACGTATCGGGCAGTTTAAACAGCAGTCACAGCGTCCGCGGCCGTTTGGTTTCCAGCCTGACACGCAATAAAACTTTCCAAGACAAAAACCCAACCAAAGGTCAAATGCTGTACGGGATTTTAGAGGCCGATATCGGCGAGAACAGCAAAGCCACACTTGGCGGCCTGTACCAACGCACCGAAGAAACACCCGATTTTTACGGCGTACCGATGGGCAATGGCTTTGACCTTAACCTTCCGAGAGATACCTATCTGGGCGCGGAATGGAATCAAATCCGCTTTTACAAACGCAATGTCTTTGCCGAATTCGACCATCAAATCAACGACAATTGGAAATGGAGCAGCAAGCTCAACTACAACCGTTCTTCATCCGCCCAAAACTTCGCCACCGCAGCCAATACAGGCGGCAGGTTCGCTGGCATCGGACAGAACGGTATTTTTACCGGTGCAACCGACAACATCCAAAAATACGACAATACCGGCAAACAATTTGCCTTCCAAACCGGCGTATCCGGCAAATTCCAAGCCTTAGGCAACGAACAGCAGGCATTTGCCAACTACACTTATTCACGGGAAAACAACAGCTCCTACAACCTATGGAAAGCCCGTACCTCTAACGAATACAATATTTTCGATTACTACTGGAAGAGCGTGGCGCGCACCGATTGGACAAGCGGCAACGCCAACTATACCGATACCGAACGTACCATCACCAACCATGCCGTATCGACAGGCGTTCTCTTTACCCCTTGGCACAAACTCCACATTTTGGGCGCATTGCGTTACACACACTGGGTATACGACTTCGACAACCGCAAAACAGGCAAACTGTCCGAATACCGAAAATCCAGCCTTGTCCCTTACTTGGGCATTACATTCGATGTCGACAAAAACCACAGCATCTATGCCAACTACACCCAAATCAAAAAACCGCAGACCAACCGCGATATGGACAACAACCTCCTGAACCCGATTACCGGTACCAATACCGAAATCGGCTTCAAATCCGACTGGTTCGGCAACGGCAGGCTCAACAGCTCGTTTGCCCTCTACCAAATCATTCAAAAAAACCGTCCGTATGATTTAGATAAACGCAACGCTATGGGCGAATGGGCATATCAGGCCATTGGCAAAGTTCAAAGCCGCGGCTTTGAAGCCGAACTCTCCGGCGACCTCACCGAAGATTGGAAAATATCGGCAAACTACGCTTTCAATATGAGCAAATATAAAGAAAGTGAAGGGGCGCGTTACCCCATCGGCACAAACTTCAGCAAACATACGCCCAAACATATGTTCCGCCTGTACACCAGCTACCGCCTCCCCTTTACCGACCGTAAATGGACCATCGGCGGCGGCATGACCGTACAAAGCAAAACCAACAGTTTGTGGAATGTAGGCCAAGGCGGCTACCTGCTTTGGAATGCCGATGTTCATTACACACCGACCAAAAATCTCAACCTCAGTTTGATCGGCAGCAATTTGGGCAACCGCCGCTACTATGAAAACCACCGTATTCGCACAATGGGCATTAACAATATTTATGGCCAACCGCGCAACGTCATGTTCAAAGTCGATTACAAGTTCTAATCCCACTTGATTCAAAGGCCGTCTGAAACCGATTCTTTCCGTTTTCAGACGGCCTTTTCCAATCAAACCTTTTTTTAAATCTTGATATAAAGCAAACAGTCTAAAAAATTTTCTCAACCGAAAAAAATTCCTGTTGATTTTTTTCACCGTTTCGATATAGTTATTTATAGCTAGTTTGATACTACCCTTTGTATCTAGCTTTCATTGCATTACCACCTCCATTCGTTGCCAACGGCTCCCTTTCCGGCGGCAACCTTTTTTTGACCCGATGGTTTGGCAAAATCGAAATTGAATCAAATAAAATGATTCGGAGATTTAAATTTAATTTTTAAAACAAAACGGATTATAAAAAATAACTGCTCAATTTAAACAGATATTGCCGCCAATATTTAAAAACAAACAGATCTTTCTTTATCAAGGACCTCATCAAATGCATCATTCTGAAAAACTATTCAAACTGAGCACACTTGCCCTCTGCCTTGCCGCATTGCCCCAAGCCGCGCAGGCTGCCGAAGAAGTACAACAGGCTGAAGTGGAACAAGTTACCGTTGTCGGCAAAAACAAAAGCTTGCGCACTGAAAGTCAAAACAGCTACACAGTATCCGCCCTGCGCTCAACCACGGGGCTGGTCCTCTCTCCGCGGGAAATTCCCCAATCTGTCAGCGTCATTACTAAAAAACAAATTGAAGACCAAGGCATCACCGACTTAGAAGGTGCGTTGCAAAACGCTACGGGCATCAATGTTTTCAAAAGCGGCGGACGCACGCATTTCATGTCGCGCGGCTATTTTATCGAACAGTTTGAAGAAGACGGCATTGCCACGCAACTCGGCTCACCCGGCGGATTCGGCTTAAGCGGCCCGGCCGGCGACCCGACCAGTGCAACCGATATGGCAATGTACGACCACATTGAAGTAGTGCGCGGTGCGGCAGGTTTGACACAGGCAAACAACGAACCCGGCGGCACGGTAAACGCCGTCCGTAAAAAGCCGACTGCAAAACGCCAGCTTTCCGCCGATTTGATGGCAAACTCATGGGGCAAAGTAAACAGCGTCTTTGATGCATCCGGTGCCTTAAGCCAAGAGCACGGCCTGCGCGGACGCTTTGTCGGCTCGGTTGGCAGTAACAAAACTTTCAAAGACCAATCCAGCGGCCGCGACATCCTTCTGTATGGCGTGATGGACAAAGACATCGGCGACAACAGCAAACTTACCTGGGGCGCAAGCTATCTCAACCAAACTGAAACACCTGATCCTGACGGCCTGCCTATGCGTGCAGACGGCAAAGAGTGGAAACGCAGCCGCTATCTTGGTGCGGATTGGAACGAAGCCCGCCTGAAAAAATACAATCTCTTTGCCGAGTTTGAACATTATTTCAACGACAACTGGAAACTGAGCAGCAAGTTGGACTGGCGTAAAAACACCAGTTCAAAAGAATATTACACGCTGGGCGGCACAGGTAACGGCATCGGTACAGACGGCCTGGGAACCACATACAGCTTCGACCGTTACGATGCAGGCAACCGCCAGTTCACTTTCCAAAACAACCTGACCGGCCGCATCTTCGCTTTTGGCCAAAATCACGACCTCTTCTTCATGCACAGCTATTCCAAAGAGAACGTGAACTCAAGCAACCGCTGGTTTGATGACAGCAGTACCTATGACGCAGATGCCTTTAACGGCAGCGAGAAAGCCAAACCCGATTGGGATTCTGCCACAGCCAAAGCCCGTGGCGGCGACGGCCGTTATACTACCCATGCCTTCGGTTTGGGCGCGCGCATCAATCCTACCGACAAACTGCACATCATCGCAGGCGGACGCTATACCAGCTGGAAACGCGACTTCTATTGGGATCGCGACCTCAAAGACGGGGTAGCAGGTTCATCAGACTCGCTCAAACGCAACCGCTTCGTTCCTTATGCCGGCATCACTTACGACATCACGCCTAAACAAAGCGTTTACGCCGCCTATACGTCCATCTTCAAACAAACGATGAACCGCGACTACAACGACAACCTGCTGCCTCCGATTATGGGACGCAACTACGAACTCGGCTGGAAAGGCGAATGGAACGAAGGCCGTCTGAATACCTCCGTCGCCCTCTACCGCACCGATAAAGACAACAACAATCAACGCGTCAATGCCAAACCGCACGCCTACTGGGAACCGCTCAACCAAAGCAGCCGCGGCCTGGACGCCGAAATCTCCGGCAGCCTGACCGACCGTTGGCAAGTTTACGCAGGCTACACCTTCAACCGCAGCACCAACCGCAGCAGCGTTACCGGCAATGTTGAATCGCGCCGAAAAGGCTACAACTTCAGCAGCCATACGCCGAAGCATATGTTCCGCCTCTATACCAGCTATGTCCTGCCGGTGGATGACGGCAAATGGACGGTCGGTCTTGGCTTGAAGAGCAGCAGCAAAACCTCCAATTCCTACGGCTCCATCAAGCAAGGCGGCTACACCATTTGGAATACCAACGTCCAATACCGTCCGAGCAAAAACCTGCAACTGGGACTGGCAATCAACAACCTGACCGACAAACGCTACTACGAAAACCAATACAGCCGTGCCGCCAACAGCGGCAACTTCTACGGCGAACCGCGCAATGCCGTGTTCAGCCTAAAATGGAAAATGTAAATAGCAGCATAGCAAGCACGGGTTGACCGCTCATTTTTTAAAAGCATAAACCAACTATTGCTGATAAAAAGGCCGTCTGAAAGTACAATTTCACTTTCAGACGGCCATTCGCACGCATTCACAAGCATTCATCATGAATACGCTCAAAAAATTCTTTTACCTTGCCCGCCCTTTTTGGTCAGGGGCACACGGTCGCCTCCAATGGCTGATGCTCGCCGTTTTGATAGGGTTTACCCTATTCTCCATCACCATCAGCGTTTGGATTGCCGCATGGGACAAACGCTTCTACGACGCGCTGGCCGCGTTTGACGGCGCATCCATGCCCACGCTCATCGTTGAATACCTCGGCTACATGGCGATGATTATCGGCTGCATCGTCTGCGGCGACTGGCTGCAAAAACGCCTCATCTTCCGTTGGCGCACCCATCTGACCGATCAATTTCAAAAAAACTGGCTCGAAGGCCACAAACACTACCGCCTGCGCCTGACAGGCGAACCGGACAACCCCGACCAACGTATCGCCGAAGACATCTACCTCCTTGCCGACAAAAGCATCAGCCTCTTTCGCTCCTTCATCAATAATATTGCCAAATTCAGTGCGTTCGTTGCCGTATTGTGGACACTCTCCGGCGTGCAGACCTTCAACATCGGCGGACACAACATCACCATACACGGCTACCTCGTCTGGGTTGCCCTGATTTATTCCATCTTCAGCACCGTCATCGCCCATCTTGTCGGCCGCAAACTGAAAAACCTCAACATCGACCGCCAGCACCGCGAAGCCGACTACCGCGCAGCCCTTTTACGTGTACGCGACCATGCCGAACAAATCGCCTTCTACAACGGCGGCGAAGCGGAAACAGGCCGTCTGAAACAACGTTACCTCCGCATCCGCGACAACTGGCGACGGCTGACCAACTGCGAATTCCGCCAAGAAACCTTCTGGGCGACCTATGTGCGCATCAGCATCTTCATCCCCATCCTCGCCACCCTGCCCATGTACCTCGCCAAAACCATGACCTTCGGCGACATGATGCAGACGCGCACATCGTTTGCCCGCGTTCAAGACAGTTTCGGCTGGTTTACCGATGCATACCGCCGCCTGATTGAATGGGCAGCAGTCATCGAACGGCTTTCCGGTTTTCAGACGGCCTTGGAACAAGCAGAACAAAAAAGCCCCTCCCTTCAGTCACACCAAACAGATTTGCCGCATCATAGCGGCAAAGTCGTCCTGCAAAACCTCACCGTCCACACCCAAACCGGCAGCCCCCTGCTTACTGATATTCACCTCCAAGCCCGTTCTCCGGAATGGGTATTGCTTGAAGGTCGAAGCGGCATCGGCAAATCCACGCTGCTTCGCGTGCTTGCCGGTTTATGGCCGTATTATCACGGCAGTTTTTCCCTCGAAGGCAACCGCCTGTTCTTCCCGCAACGCCCTTACCTGCCTGCGGACACATTGCGTCAAACTGTCAGCTATCCCTATGCGGCCTGCCAAGACGACCATTTGATTCAAACCGTTTTGGAACAAGTCGGCTTAAGCAGCCCCACGGGTAGGTTGCACACGTTGATGACCGATTTGGACACTTCATACGAATGGCACGGCATCCTTTCCGGCGGCGAACAGCAACGCCTCAGCCTTGCACGCGCACTGCTGCACAAACCGCAAATCCTGTTCCTAGATGAAGCCACCAACCATCTCGATGATGAATCAGCCCTGATGTTAATGCAGACCCTCAAGCAACATTTGCCCGATACTTTGGTCATCGGCATCAGCCACCAACCCAAGATTAAAGCCCTGTTTGATAGCTCACTGAATTTGAATGAAAAAATTATTTAAATGTTAAAATGTGCAAAACTCTTGCTTTCAATCCTAACAAGAGATATAGTACCAAGTAACTAGTTCTTATTGATGAGAGCTACTCCTTGGATACTTGCCTCCGGTTCTCCAACCCGGGGGCATTTTTTTGCGTTTTTATTTTATGTTTGTATGAATAGGATAAAGACGAAACACCCACCACAAATCAACAAACAAATCGAACCGCAAACTGCGTTTTCCAAACGCTCAGGCCGTCTGAAATCCTCTCCATGATGTCGTTAATCCCATATTTCAGACGGCCTGTTTAACTGTCTATTGCAAAGCTTGGCACAAGCACCGCTGACCGACTGCAATTAATTACTATATAATCAAACGCATTGTTACCCCTACAAAGGAGCCACACCATGACCACAAAAATTAAAATTGGTATTGTCGGTGCAACCGGATATACAGGCGTCGAATTGTTGCGCCTGCTCAGCAGCCACCCCAACGCAGAAGTCACTGCCGTCACCAGCCGAAGCGAAGCCGGTATTGCGGTTGCCGACTACTTCCCCAGTCTGCGCGGCATTTACGACATTGCATTCCAAACGCCTGAAGATGCCGGGCTTAACCGTTGCGACCTCGTGTTCTTTGCCACGCCCAACGGCGTAGCCATGAAAGAAGCACCGTCCCTTGTCGAAAAAGGCGTACGCGTGATTGACCTGTCTGCCGACTTCCGCATCCGCGACATCCCCACATGGGAAAAATGGTACAAAATGACCCATACCGCGCCGCAACTTGTTTCCCAAGCGGTGTACGGCTTGTGCGAACTTTACAAAGACGACATCTCCAAAGCCATGTTGGTGGCCAATCCGGGCTGCTACCCTACCTGCGTTTCCCTGCCCTTATTGCCACTACTTCAGGCTGGCCGTCTGAAAGCCAACGCGCCTCTGATTGCCGACTGTAAATCCGGTGTTTCCGGTGCAGGCCGCAAAGCCAGCACCCACGCCCTGTTGTGCGAAGCTGGCGATAACTTCAAAGCCTACGGCGTCGGCGGCCACCGCCATCTGCCTGAAATCCGACAAACCCTGTCCGGACTGCAAGACCATGTTTCAGACGGCCTGATTTTCGTGCCACACCTTGTTCCGATGATACGCGGTATGCACGCCACCCTGTATCTGCACCTGCAAGAACATACCGATCCTGAAGCTTTGCTGCGCGAATACTACCGCGACAGTCCTTTTGTCGATATTTTGCCTTCAGGTTCGACACCTGAAACCCGCAGCGTGCGCGGCGCCAACCTTTGCCGTATCAGTGTTCAAAGAGCGCCCGAACAAGACGATGTGTGGATTGTTCTTTCCGTCATCGACAACTTGGTTAAAGGCGCAGCCGGCCAAGCCGTGCAGAATATGAACATTATGTTCGGCCTGCCCGAAACCACCGGCCTGACTAATGCACCATTAATGCCTTAAGCCAGCCATCCTTATTAAAAACACAAGGCCGTCTGAAACTTTGATCGTTCAGACGGCCTTTATCGATTCATTCACAAACATCACTCATACACCACGCCGGCAAGCATTTCTTCTTCATTCAAGTTGCCGTACTGTTGCTCCCAATCGTGGGTAGCCTCCACCATATCGCATTCTTTCGCAAAAGCCAGCAGCCTGCCGTCCATCTGATCCAAACTCAAGCTGCCCAAGCGTTCGCATTCCGAAGCCGTCAAATTACCGTCCGCTTCATGCGCTTCCGAAGATCCGAAAGGCAGGGCAAAAAAACCCAGCACCAACGCCAGCAGCACCCAAAAAATATTTTTACGCGAACGAGTCATTTCACACCTCTCATCATAATCATATAGCAGGTTTAAATCAGAAAAACTAAACCAAATAAAACTAAACTAAGAAAAATCAAATATAAAACTAGAAATATCGATTTATCTAAGACAAAACGAATAATACTAAGAAAAAATAAAATATGCAATACTTTTTCTTAGATTGAGTAATTTTTTTCTTACAATTTTATAAAAACTAAGGTAAAATACACTCAAATCGTCCAAACCATATAAAAAACATACCTCCATAAAGGCATAAACATGGATACCTTTAAAGACCGCCTGGCTTTCTTATGGAAAGATGAAGCCCGCCAAGCCAAAATTGCCGCCGACATCGATATGACCATCGCCGGATTCAGCCGTATCTGGAACGAAGGCGGCCTGCCGAAATCGGAAACGCTAAAAAAAATCAAACAACTTAAAGGCTGTAGCATAGACTGGCTTTTGACAGGCGAAGGTTCTCCCTTCCCCGATTCCGAAGCCCCAAAAGCCACGGCAACCGACACACTGGGCAACCCTGTCGATATAGACGAATTTGTCTTCGTACCGCGTTACGACATCCAAGCAGCGGCCGGACACGGCCAGCTCGTCGGCGATGAACAGCCCATGTTCGCCATGGCGTTCCGACGCTATTGGATAGAAAATTATGTGACGCGCGACATCAAAAACCTTTCCGTTATCTCAGTCAAAGGCGACTCGATGGAAGGCGTGCTTAATGATGGCGACACCATCCTCATCAACCACGGCCAAACCACGCCGCGCGACGGCCTCTATGTTTTGCGCCTCAACGAAAACCTTTTAGTCAAACGCCTGCAACTGATACCCGGCGGCATCGTCAACGTCATTTCCGCCAACGAAGCCTACCCTACTTTTGAAATCGACTTGAAAAACCCGACCGACGACGTTGCCATCATCGGCCGTGTAGAATGGTTTGGCAGAAGCATCTAAATCTGACATACTGGTGCTTGAAATTTCTGCCATGCCCTCCATGTAAGCTGGCAGACCCTGTCTGCACAAACTTGCCTTGACTAACGGTTTGCGCGACAATAGTAAAAATATTCATATAAAAGGAATCACATCATGTCAGACGAAAGCCCTATTATCTTTACTGACAGCTGCTGCACCAAAGTTGCCGACCTGATCGCCGAAGAGAACAATCCCGATTTGAAATTGCGCGTATTTGTCAACGGCGGCGGTTGCTCCGGCTTCCAATATGGTTTTACCTTTGATGAAATCAAAAACGACGACGATTTCGAAATCCAGAAAAACGGCCTGACGTTCTTGGTCGACCCGATGAGCTACCAATATCTGGTTGGTGCAGAAATCGACTACACCGAAAGCCTGCAAGGTTCTCAATTCGTCATCCGCAATCCGAATGCCGAAACGACTTGCGGTTGCGGCTCGTCCTTCTCCGTATAAATAATCCGTTTCTTCATGAAAAACAGGCCGTCTGTATCTTCAGACGGCCTTTTGTGTGAATTTATTTTAAACAATATTGGATTTATCTTATAATAATAATATCGGGCGTGAATATTTACTCTACAATAGACATAACATTGGACATGCATATTGCCATATAAATAAAAAATCATTGTCCAGCCGATTAACGACACAAAGGCACCTCCTATCCGGTCTGCCTAAGACTGCGGCCTCTGTTTTTGCCTGCATCGCAAGCCAAAACAGCTCAAACACAATAACAAAACCTCAGGCCCAACCCATTTGGTTGACGCAGTCGAAATATTCATGGGATATCAATGAGCAAACAAGAAAAATTTTTCGACGTATATGTTTCCTATCCGCCGAACACGGATAAGGAGCGCATCCATGCCTGCCTGTATGAAAACGAAGTCGAGAGCCTGATTCAAGCCTTGGCCGAGCGTCCGCAAGCCATTGTGGCCGAAAAATGTACCCAAGACGAGCGCGAAAATGCGCAGCATTACTTCAGCTATTTGGGTTTGGACGTAATCGTCCGTCAGGCTATGGAGTTGGAAGCAGTCGAAGAAGAACCCGTGTTGGCAGTCAACACTCCCGACCCTATCCAATGCCCAGTCTGCATGACGATTATCGACGAACTCGACGCACAGGAATGTAAAACCTGCCACTTTGATTTGACAGAAAAAAATGAGCTGGCCATCCAGCGCAAGCGCATTGAATGGCAGGAAAAAATCTCTTTCGAGCATAAAAAACAAACCGAAATTGCCCACAAGCTCAAATATGAACGCGAGCAGGAAGAGAAAAAGCTGCGCAAGAAAATCCGTGCTGAATTGGAATCCCAACTACGCGAAGAGTTAGGCCAAAATCCTGAGCTGGCCGCACTTGCAGCAAGGAAGAAAACACAATTTCTGCTTACAATGGCTATCGTATTCGCCGTTTTGAGTCTGCTTGCACTCGGCTATATCGCTGCAAAATTCTTCTAACCTGATTTCAAAACTCAAGGCCGTCTGAAAAACAGATTTTCAGACGGCCTTTTATTTCCTTATTGATTGAATCATTTCAATCAAGCCTCTTGCACATCAACGTCCACTGACCATCTGATTTTACCATCGCGGTTTTGCTGCAACACTTGCACCCATAAACTCACGGCGCGGTGCAAATCCTGTCGGGACGGGGATTCGAGGAAGATTTGCGCGCGTTCGCGTTCGGCGAGGCGGACCATCAGCATGGGTGCGGCGCCGAACTGAGAGACGCTTTCGGGCAAAAGCGGGGCCAGGGTTTCTTTGGCGGCGTTGAGAAATTCCATCGCATCGGCAACGCGCGGCGCATCGGCACGGACGGCCGTCTGAAAACCGAAAGGCGGCATGGCGAACATTTGCCGCTCTTTCAATTCGTTTTCGGCAAACACGGCGTAGTCCTGCGCTTTAACGGCGGCGAAGACGGGATGTTCGGGCAGTTGGGTCTGTATCAACACCTTGCCGGGTTTGTCGGCGCGCCCCGCCCTGCCGGACACCTGCATCAGCTCGGCGAACAGCCTTTCCGGCGCGCGAAAGTCTGCGCTGTACAGGCTGCCGTCGGCGTTCAACACGATAACGAGGTTGAGCCGCGCAAAATCATGGCCTTTGGCAAGCATCTGCGTGCCGATCAGAATGTCGATTTCGTTGTCGGCGATGCGGCGGTACAAATCCGCCCAGTCGTTTTTGTGCGCCGTACTGTCCCTATCGACGCGGACGACGGCGGCCTTGGGCAGGAAGGTGCGCAGTGTTTCTTCGACGCGCTGCGTGCCGTGTCCGACGGCGGTCAGGTCTTGGTTGCCGCAGTCGGGGCATTTGGACGGAATGGGTTCGCGGTGGTCGCAGTGGTGGCAGCGCAGTTGGCGGGCGCGTTGGTGCAGCACCATTTTGGCGGAACAGTTTGGACAGCCGAAGGTATGACCGCAGTCGCCGCAAAACAGCGCGGGCGCAAAACCGCGCCGGTTGAGGTACACTAGCGACATACCTCCTGCTTCAAAGTTCTGTTTCAAAAGCTGCAAGGCTTGCGGCGAGAAGCCGTTGTCGAGTTTCAGACGGCCTACGTTGAGGATATCCACTTGCGGCAGTTGCGCGGAAGCATGGGCGCGCTCGGTCAGTTGCAGCAGGCAGTACGCGCCGCTTTGCGCCTTGTGCCAGCTCTCTAGGCTAGGCGTGGCGCTGCCCAATATGATGGGACAGCCGCTCTGCTTCGCCCGCCACACCGCCAAATCACGGGCATGGTAGCGCAATTCGTTGTCCTGTTTGAACGAGCCGTCGTGTTCCTCATCGACCACAATCAGCCCGATATCAGGCAAAGGTGTGAACACCGCCAGCCGCGTGCCGATCACCAGCTTCGCCTGCCCCAACATGGCACGCAGATAATCCTGCGTGCGCCTGCCTGCCGCCATCTGGCTGTGCAACACGGCGGTCGGCACGTCGGCAAAACGGTTTTCCACCCGCTTCAAAAGCTGCGGCGTGAGATTGATTTCTGGCAACAGAAACAACACCTGCCGCCCCTGCGCCAACACTTTCGCCATCGCATCGAAATACACCTCAGTCTTGCCGCTGCCGGTGATGCCGTACAGCAGAAACGGCTGAAATTTACCAAAGGCCGTCTGAATTTCATCGGAAGCCTTCTGCTGGTCGGCATTCAACACAAATTCAGAGTGCGAAGCCTGCCCATGGCACGACTCTAAAACGGACTTTGCCGCTTCCATCGTTTCAATCCAACCCTGCTTCGCCCAATCTTCGATTAACTTCGCCGCCTGCGCATTCACCTGCTTCAACGCCACCATCGTCATCCCGCCCGACAGCAGCGCGCTCCACAAAGCCGCTTTTTTGTTGAACCGAGACGACGGCGGCGTTTGCGCCCTACCCGCTTCGTTCAAAGCGTAAAACAACGGCGGCTGCGGCATTTCCACCGCGCGCGTTTCCTTCAAACCCTGCGGCAATGCGGTAAATACTGCCTGCCCGGTCGGATAGTGGTAATAACGCGACGTAAACGCCAACAAATCACGCCAGCCTTGAGGCAACGGCTTTTCTTCCACAAAGGCCGTCTGAACGCTCAAAATCCGCGCCGTATCCATATCGGGCGCAATATCCGTTTCCCACACAATCCCAACAACGGTTTTATTGCGGAAAGGCACGAGTACCCGCGTTCCCGGAGGAAGCGGCTTGGAATAGGAATAAGTCAAAAGGCCGTCTGAAAGCGGCACGTTTACGGCAATACGGTGGTAGAACATACAAACAATCAAATCATTTTTTCGTATTTTAACAGCCGAAAGCTATTTTCAGACGATAAATTGAGCCTCAATACAATGCAGGCATGACAGAGGTTTGATACAATACCTTACTTTTAACACACGCAAGTCTCTCGCATGAAAACCAAGTTAATCAAAATCTTAACACCGTTTGCCGTCCTTCCTTTGTTGGCATGCGGTCAACCTGCCGTATCCAACGCCAACGCGGCGCCTGCACAGGCTGCCAAAGCGGAAGCGCCTGCCGACAAATCCGTTGCCGCTTCTTTGAAAGCACGTCTGGAAAAAGTCTATGCCGCCCAAGATTTGAAAGTTTTGAGCGTCAGTGAAACACCGATTAAAGGCATTTATGAAGTTGTCGTCAGCGGCAAACAAATCATCTATACCGATGCCAAAGGCGACTATATGCTTGTTGGCGACCTCATCAACGTCAATACGCGCCAAAGCATGACTGAAGAACGCGCCGCCGATTTGAACAAAATCGACTTCGCTTCCCTGCCTTTGGACAAAGCCATCAAAGAAGTACGCGGCAACGGCAAACTGAAAGTCGCTGTTTTCTCTGATCCGGACTGCCCGTACTGCAAACGCTTGGAGCATGAATTTGAAAAAATGACCGACATCACGATTTATACCTTCATGATGCCGATTCCAAGCCTGCACCCTGATGCCGCGCGCAAAGCCGAGCTGTTATGGTGTCAGCCTAATCCGACTCAGGCATGGATCGACTGGATGCGCAAAGGCAAACTCCCAAGTGGCAAAGCAAACTGCGAAAACCCTGTTGCGGAAACCACTTCATTGGGCGAACAATTCGGCTTCAACGGCACGCCGACCCTGGTCTTTCCTAACGGCCGCAGCCAAAGTGGTTACAGCCCTATGCCTCACCTCAAAGAAATCATCGAGAAAAACCAGTAATACAGGGTTTAATCTCCATAAAGGACGCTTTACGCGTCCTTTTTTCATGTCGCCCGCCATCAACTGCCTTCAGACGGCCTCGATATAGACAAATATAAAAAAAGGACGTGTCCAACACATCCTTTTTTTCCTTTACCTTACAGGTAGAATTTTTCAATCACTTTCAGGTTTTCATCCAATTTGTACACCAACGGCTGACCTGTTGGGATTTCCAAGCCCATGATGTCTTCGTCGGAAATGCCTTCGATGTGTTTAGCCAACGCACGCAGGGAGTTGCCGTGTGCCGCAACCAATACACGTTTGCCGCTCAAGATGGCCGGAGCGATTTGGTCTTCCCAGAAAGGCAGGACGCGCTCGAGGGTAACTTTGAGGTTTTCACCATCAGGAATAACATCGCTAGGCAGGTTGGCATAGCGGCGGTCGTTGTGGGCGGAGTGAGGGTCTTTAGGATCAAGCAGAGGAGGCAGGGTGTCGTAGCTGCGGCGCCAAATGTGGACTTGCTCGTCGCCGTATTTTTCTGCGGTTTGTTTTTTATCCATACCTTGCAGCTGACCGTAGTGGCGCTCGTTCAAACGCCATGATTTGATTTGTGGAACAAACAGTTGGTCGGATTCTTCCAAAACAATGTTACAGGTTTTGATGGCACGGGTCAGAACGGAGGTAAAGGCGATGTCGAATTCATAGCCTTTTTCTTTCAGCTTTTTACCTGCTGCTGTGGCTTCTGCCAAACCTTGCTCGCTCAGCTTGACGTCGCGCCAGCCGGTGAAAAGGTTTTTCGCGTTCCATTCGCTTTGTCCGTGACGGATGAATACTAATTTCATGATTGTTTGCTCCAATGAAGTTTGGGAAAAGGTATTTATAGCACACTTTGCCGCCGCGCTGATAACGTCGGCGGTTTCTTTTGATATGTTGCAAATTTGCTTCTAGTCTTCAGACGGCCTTGTCGGAAGGTAAACGTCAAAACGCGTGCTTTTGCCTGTGTATTGATAAGCAGGTTTGCGCCCGTCAAGAAATTCGCCCAAGCGCGGGCGTTTGACGACAATGCGCTTTTTGGCGGTATTCAACGCTGCGTCCAACAACTCGGCTTCGTCTTGTGCCGCGCCGACCAAGTCGTGGAAATAGGCCATTTCTTTTTTCACGGCGGCGGTTTTGCGGCGTTCCGGGTACATCGGGTCGAGGTACACCACATCGGGTCTGCCTTTTTGCGCGGCCAATTTCTGCATTAAATCAACGGCATTGCCGAAATGCAAAGTAATGCGTTGGGCAATCTCCCGTGTCTCTTCACTTTGCCCCGCCCTGTTGAGGCCGTCTGAAAGTAGACAGGCAACGGCAGGATTTTGTTCAAAAGTGTGTACCTTCAAACCCAACGAGGCAAGCACAAAACTGTCGCGCCCCAGTCCGCCGGTAGCGTCCCAGACAGTCGGTTGTACAGTATGGTTGACGGCTTTGGCAATCAACTCGCCTCCGCCTTTAGTTCGCCGATAATGGGCGGCACCGCCATCAAAATCAACGCGAACACGGCCTTTTTCACCGGCGCGGCACAAACTGATGCCGCTTTCGTAAGCAATAAGGAAACTGCCTTCTTCAGGCTGCCGATCAATAACGGTCAGCCTGAAAGGTGCAGCAAGGCTGCGAAGTTCGGCAGATGCGGTTTCGTCAAAATAAATCTTGTACATAAGGCTTATGTTTCAGACGGCCTTGAAAACTTGGGCCGTCTGAACGTTTTAATTGATGTCCAAGCGTTCCATGCGGTAGCGCATAGAGCGGAAGCTGATGCCCAAAAGCTTGGCGGCTTGGGTACGGTTGTAACGGGTTTGCTGCAAGGCCTGCTCGATGATACTGCGTTCCACTTGGTCAAGGTAATCCTGTATCTGCATGGTACGCGGATCAAACGGTGGAATGGGGCTGTGATTGAGCGTAGTTTCACGCGCGTCAGGTTCGGCAATATCGTCAAAGGAGAAGCCGCTGCGTTCAGCCTTAACCTGTGGGGCGTTTTGAATCTGCAAGTCGTCCACTTGTATCACTTGACCGACCGTCAATGCAACGGCGCGTTCGAGGATATTTTCCAACTCGCGGAAGTTGCCGGGGTAGCTGTAATGCAACAGGGCTTCTTGGGCTTTCGGGCTGAGTTTGTAGGTTTGATTGCCGTGACGGTGTTTATACAGCAGATACAGAATCAGCGCGCCCAAGTCTTCGCGCATTTCACGTAAAGGCGGCATGTGCAGGGTGACAACGTTGAGGCGGTAATACAAGTCCTGACGGAATGCACCGCTTTCAACCAAGGCTTCGAGGTTTTTGTGGGTTGCACAAATAATGCGCACATCCACAAAGGTTTCCCGCGCATCGCCGATACGGCGCACGGCTTTTTCTTGAATGGCGCGCAGGAGTTTGACCTGCATGGCAAGCGGCAAATCGGCAACTTCGTCAAGGAACAAAGTGCCGCCGTCAGCGTGTTGGAAAAAGCCGAGACGGTCTTGATCTGCGCCGGTAAAACTGCCTTTTTTGTAGCCGAAAAACTCGCTTTCCATCAGGTTTTCAGGAATGGCTCCGCAGTTGACGGCAATAAACGGTTTGTCGGCGCGGTCGGACAGCTCGTGAATCGTGCGCGCCGCCTGCTCTTTACCCGTACCGGACTCGCCGGAGATATAAACGGGAACAAGGCTGTGGGCCAATCTGCGAATCAGGTGGCGTACTTCGACCATTTGCGGCGAAGTACCCAACAGGCGCGGCATATCGTCCTCGCCTTCCAATATAGGTGCATCTTGTTGCAGAGCAGGATTGATGCTGCCGGCCGAAAAACGCTCTTTTAAGGAATTGAGCCCTTCCGGAACAGTCAAAGGCCGGTTAAATTCACTCTGTACGCTCTTAGGAGGCGTAACAACAGGCTTGGCCGGCTGAGGTTCAGGTTTATACAGGGCAGCAGAAACAGGCGCAGGCTGCAATTTGACTTTTTCAGACGGCGTGGGTTCGGCAGTATTATCGGAAACCGATACTGCCGATTTAACCAATGAACGCAACTGCGACAGCGTAATCGGTTTTTGCAGATAATCAAACGCCCCCGCTTTCAAGGCTTCAACGGCTTGGTCGGCATTGCCGAAAGCCGTAATCACGGCGACGGGCGTGTCGAGCATCAATTCGTCGATGTATTGAACCACCTCGAGGCCGGAGCCGTCAGGCATACGCATATCGGTCAACACCAGCGAATAATCGTTGTTGTCCAGCTTGTCTTTAGCCTCTTCAACACCAGCCGCAGTATCGACACGCAGACCCATTTTCATCAGGGTCATTTCCATCAGGTCGCGGATGTCTGCCTCGTCATCGACAACCAAAACCGGCTCTTGCAATTTATTCATCCTGCGCTTGCTCCTTCGGTAAAATCAATTCAAACCCGTTCATTTCAGGGTGATAATGCAGCTGCCCCATATTGGCGTGTGCCAACTCGCGTGCGACGTAAAGTCCCAAGCCGGTGCCTTGTTTTTCGGTGGTGTAAAACGGCTCAAACAAATGATTTCGTACATCCGGCGGCACGCCTTTGCCGTTGTCCGCCACGACGATGGAAATATGCATCCTGCCGCTAGAGCGGATAAGAACGGTAATGGCGTTTTCGTCCTGACGGCTGTGTCGCCAAGCGTTGTTGCACAAGTTCCACATCACTTGCTGCAAGTGCATGGAGTCGACCAATACGGTCAGGTTGTTGCCGTCCATATTCATGCGCAGACAGCCGATGGCATCGGGATTATTCAAGGTAAATTCCTGCTTAAACTCCAACCAGAATTTCATCAGATTAATCGGCTGGCGGCTGATGTTGTCTCGTTTGTTAAGCAGGGATACGTCTTCCAACATCTTGTCGATACGTTGGATATTGCTGTCGATGATGTTGTAGAGCTTGGCCTTGAGCGGATCTGCCTCATCGCCCTCTTGCAACAAATCGCTGGCATGACGGATGGCGGACATCGGGTTACGGATTTCGTGGGCAAGGTTGGCAGTCAACTGTCCGAGCGAAGTCAGCTTGGTGGACATGGCCTCTGCAGCCACTTCACGCAATGAGCGGACGTACAGCATCAGCAGCTCGGTTTGCTCCTGAATCAGCGGAACGGCTCGGACGTGCATGGCGTGTTGGAAAATATGGATATCGGTTTCAAAAGGTTTGTCGGGTTGGCGCTGCCAGCGGGCCACCAGTTCGCCGAACACGATTTCCTGCTGATCGATAATCAGGCTGGGAAAATAGATTTTTGCCTGTTTGTTAAACAGCCACACGCGTTGGGTCGCATCAATCACCACAACCGCTTCCTGTACTCGGTTCAAAACCAAATGGTTCAAACCGCTGATACGGCGGTAGGCCAGTTGATGGCGGCTGGCGGACTCTGTGGCCTGTTCGAGATAACGGGCGGCAAACGAGGTCAGCATCGCCACCAGATAGCTGGCGCCGATCAGCATTAAAGAATTCGCCATTGATTTCGCGTCCCAATTAAACGAATCGAAACGCATACTGCCGTCTAAAAACAGGTTCAAAATAAACAACATTGCCGTATAGCCTGCATACAGCATAGGATAGTGGCCATAACTGAGTAGACACGACGTGGCCACAAACGGCAAAACCAAAATCCCGAAACCGGAAGCCGTACCGCCGGAGATATACACCAAAACCATCATCATGGTGATGTCGACCACGGCACTGGCATTGGGCAAATCCAAAGACTGCCACTGCCAGCCCGGACGGAACACGGAAAGCATAATCAGGAAGAAATACAGCGTTACCCAGATATAAAACTCAACGTCCGGCAACGAAACGCCAATCAGGTTGCCGCCTGTGTAGCTGCCGAAAGCGTGCAAAACCAAAAGCGGTAAGACGATGGCTATTCGGGCAATGTTGATGACGCCGGGAATTCGCTCCCTCAGATTACCCAGCTCTTGAAGATTGGCTCTGTTCATAAGTGAACCTTTTTTATTTTCATGCAATGTCGTAGTAAATTTAATTTATTTGAATATATTTGTTCTTGTTTCAGGACAAACTTTTCAGACGGCCTGATATTTCCAATACCTTGCCTTTTTTACCGCGTTTACCGTCAATATCGGCAATCCGCAGTTTTTCCTGATGCTCGGCGCCGCGTCGGCCGACCGATACAACGGTAAACTCAGGAGAGGTCGTCACCATAATGTGTTCCAAAGATGCACCCTCAGCCAACGACATCAGCTGCAAACCGCGGCCTTTAGGCATGACTTTGAGTTCGCCGATGGAAAACGCCAAGAGACGGTGGTCGCTGCTGGCCAGTACGACTTTGCAGTCGGGATTGATCAGCGAAGAAGCATAGACGGCAACTGGCGGCAGGACGGTTTCGTCGCTGTCCACGGTCATGACCACTTTACCCGCTTTCACTCGCCCGACCATATCGGCCAACTTGGTGATAAAACCGTAGCCGCCGCTGCCTGAAAGCAAGTAATGCTGTTCGGGCTGACCGGTGAGCATGGCGACGGGTTTTGCACCGTTTTGCAGCTCGATTAAGGATGAAACCGGCACGCCGTCGCCGCGTCCGCCGGGGATTTCGGCGGCATCGAGCGTGTAGGTTCTGCCCAATGAATCCAGGATGACGACGGGTAAAACAGTGCGGCCTTCGAGGGTTTGTTTGAGGCGGTCGCCTTCTTTGAACGCGGTTTGGCTCAAATCAAGGTTGTGTCCGGCGCGGCTGCGTATCCAGCCTTTTTCCGACAAAATCAGCGTGATGGGTTCGTCGGCGGTGGTTTGAGTCAACACGGCGCGTCCAGCCTCTTCCACCAGTGTGCGGCGTGCGTCGCCGAACTGCTTCATGTCCGCCTGCATCTCTTTGATAATCAGCTTGCGTTTTTCGTTTTCGTCGCCCAAAAGGATATTCAGACGTCCTTGTTCTTCGCGCAACTCGTTCAATTCTTTTTCGAGTTTGAAACCTTCCAAACGCGCCAACTGGCGCAGGCGGATTTCCAAAATGTCTTCGGCTTGGATTTCGGTCAGCCCGAACGCTGCCATCAAATCGGTTTTCGGGTCGTCTGACTCGCGGATGACTTTAATCACTTCGTCAATGTGCAGAAAGACTTTCAGACGGCCTTCAAGGATGTGCAGCCGTTTTTCCACTTGGTTCAAACGGAATTTCAGACGGCGTGTTACGGTCACGACGCGGAAATCCAGCCATTCCTGCAAAATCGTTTTCAGATTTTTCTGCGCAGGGCGGTTGTCCAAACCCATCATCACCAAGTTCATGGACACATTGCCTTCCAGCGAAGTTTGCGCCATCAGCGTGTTGATGAAGGTATCCGTATCGATGCGGCTGGATTTCGGCTCGAACACCAGTCGCACGGGATGTTCGCCATCTGACTCGTCGCGCACGCGGTCGATTAAATCCAGCATCAGCTTTTTGGTGTTGAGCTGGTCTTGGTTCAGCTGCTTTTTACCCGCTTTCGGTTTCGGGTTGGTCTGCTCTTCAATTTCGGCAAGGATTTTGGCGGAGTTGGCGTTCGGCGGCAGCTCGGTCACAATCACGCGCCATTGCCCGCGCGCCAGCTTCTCAATTTCGTAACGTGCACGCACGCGCACACTGCCTTTACCGGTTTCGTAAATCCGGCGCAATTCATCCGCCGGCGTAATGATTTGACCGCCGCCGGCAAAGTCGGGCGCAGGGATATATTGCATCAGGTCGGCGGTTTCCAGCGACGGTTTTTTTAACAGCGCAATCGCCGCCTGCGTGACTTCGTTCAAATTGTGCGACGGAATTTCGGTCGCCATGCCCACCGCAATGCCCGACGCGCCGTTGAGCAACACCATAGGCAAACGGGCGGGCAGGTGCAGCGGCTCGTCAAACGCGCCGTCGTAGTTCGGCACAAAATCTACCGTCCCCTGATTGATTTCGGACAACAGCAATTCCGCAATCGGCGTCAGTCGCGCTTCGGTGTAACGCATCGCCGCCGCTCCGTCGCCGTCGCGCGAACCGAAGTTGCCGATGCCGTCGATTAAGGGATAGCGCAAGGTAAAATCCTGCGCCATTCGCACCATCGCTTCATAGGCGGAACTGTCGCCGTGCGGGTGGTATTTACCCAAAATTTCGCCGACCACGCGCGCCGATTTCACCGGCTTCGCCCCCGCCGTCAAACCCATATCGCGCATGGCAAACAAAATACGCCGTTGTACAGGCTTTTGGCCGTCTGAAACTTCAGGCAGCGCGCGGCCTTTGACCACGCTCATGGCGTATTCGAGATAGGCGCGTTCGGCGTATTGACCTAACAGCAGGTAGTCTTCGCCGATAGGAGATGGGCTTGGAGCGGAAATGTGTTCTGTCATCAGGATGGTAAAACGAAATAAATTAAAGGAGGATATTGTAAAGCAAAATCGGTAGTCATAGCCAATTTGAGTGATGAACGGTAGTGCAACGACAATAAGGCTTGCCGAATCAGGTCAGCAAATGGAATCCGTTTCTGCCAAAAAGGCCGTCTGAAACCATTTCATGTTTCAGACGGCCTTTTCATTTTGGTTTTAAATCAAAACTTCGTTATTCTGCAGTAGCCGGTTTGGCCGCAGTTTTAATGGTTAAGGTCACCGCTGCGGCAATGGCCAGGGAAACACCGGCAAAAGTCATCGCGTTGGCAGGGTTTGAACCCAAGAAAGTTCTGTACACCCAGCCGAAAGATACGGTTTCAATCAGCATTGGAATCACAATCATCATGTTCACAATACCCATGTACACGCCGTAACGTTCTTTAGGGATAGAGCCGACCACAATCATAAACGGCACGCCCATCATACTTGCCCAACCGACACCGAAACCAATCATCGGCGCAAACATCAGGTATTTATTACCGATGTGCGGAATGGTAAGCAATGCCAGCGCGGCAAGGGTTACGGCAAAGGCGTGAACATATTTGGCGGCGTATTTGCGCGCCATCCACATCAGGCCGAAAGCGGAGATAAAGGTTACCACGTTGTAAAAACCGTTTACCAGGCCGGTCCATGCAACCGCTTGGCTATACGCTTCGGTATTTTCAACGGTCGAATCCCAGACGGATTGGACGATACTGTGGGAAATATATTGCCAGTAGATGAAGAGCGCGTACCATTGGAAGAGATACACCAAGGCCAGTTGCCACAGGGCAGTCGGCATTTCGCGCACGGCAACGACAATATCTTTAACAGCATGGGCCGGACCGCTCGGCTGGGCTTTAATGGCCGCCATTTCTTCAGGGCTGGGCTCGCGTTCGGCCGTTGATAAAACGGTAACCAAAACCGAACCGATGGAGCAGACCGCACCAATATAAAACGAACCGAATACCCAATACGGAATGCCCGCTTCGGAGGTTTGTTGCAACCAGCCGATTTGTTGGAAGATGTAGAGGGAAACGTTGGCCAGGGTAATACCCAAACCGGTAAACACGGACTGCATCAAGAAACCGGTGGATTGCTGGTGTTCAGGAACGGTATCGGCAATAAAGGCACGGAAAGGTTCCATTGCCGTGTTGTTGCTGATGTCCAAGAGCCACAGCAGCAATACAGCCACCCATAATGCGGTAACGTGCGGATAGATAAAGAGACAGAGGCTGCAACCGATGGCGCCAATCAAGAAATACGGGCGGCGGCGACCTAATCCCGGCACCCAAGTGCGGTCACTCATCGCACCAATCATCGGCTGCACCAGCAAACCGGTAATCGGACCTGCCATATTCAAAATCGGCAACTGGCTCGGGTCGGCATGAAGAAAGCTGAAAATCGGATTAATCGCAGTTTGCTGCAACCCGAAGCTATATTGAATACCGAAGAAACCGAAGTTCATCAGCATAATCTGGCGAAGTGTCATCGCCACTTGTGGGGAGATTTTCATAGGAAGGCTACTCCTGGGTAATAAACTATGGAAACAACAAACTCCAATTTCAGCGGTATGACGCTTTTATTGTATTTGGGCTGCCCTTTTTACTGAAGCAACTCCGTTTTCAGACGGCCTTTATTTTGACCGTTTACATGAATCTTATTTTGATGTGTGTTTGTGTTGTTTAAAGCTTATTATTTTCAGGCCGTCTGAAACTATTTATTAATCACAGACTGACGCCAGATGGTTTCCCCAACGACCTTGACTGGCTGAACCGCACCGGCCGGGTGTTCAATATGTCGAAACAGCAAATCCGCCGCCATCGCACCCATACGCAGATACGGCAGCTCGGTGCTGGTCAACGGCGGAAACAGCGTCTCCGCAATCGCGCTGTGATTATCATAGCCGGCAACCGAAACTTGCTCGGGAACCCGCACGCCGCGCGTCCTCAAAATCCCGTACACGCGTACTGCCATTTCATCGTTACCACAGCAAATTACCGTCGGCGGAAGCGGCAAAGACAACAGTTTCAAAATAGCCGAAATCAAAGATCCGCTGTCATTGCTGAAGTCAGGATAACCAGTTTGCACCAAATCAGGATCGAAGACAATATCCGCATCAGCCAAAGCACGGCGGTATCCGGCCAATCTCAATCTCGTCGCTTCCACGCCCGGCTGCAAAGTTACATAAGCAATCCGTTTGTGCCCGCTTTGGATAATCCGGCGCACCAAGCCATACTGCCCTGCTTCGTCGTCCGGCAAAACCGACGGCGTACCTGCCAAATCAAAACAGTTGACCAACACCATCGGGCAACGGTTGGGCACTTCCGGCAGCAATACTTCCTGATGGAAACCTGCCACATATAAAATCCCCTCAGCACGATGCTCCATAAAGGTACGGATCAGCGGCTCCATCTGACCGGGCTGCCCCGGCTTGTTGTCGATGTCGGCAATCATCAAAATCTTGCCTTGTGCGCGAATCTGCTGCTGAATGCCCTTAATCAAGAACATATCCGGTATACCGTGTCCGCCCGTATTCTCGCCTGTCCGCGAAATAGCGCCGGTAATCAAACCGACCAATCCGGAACGGTGTGACCGCATAATCCGCGCCGCAGAAGACGGGATATAGCCCAAAGCAGCAATCGCTGTTTCTACTTTGAAACGGGTTTTATCACTGACCGGCGCATCGCCGTTAATCACTCGGCTGACCGTCTTGGGAGATACCCCGGCATAAGCAGCGACATCATAAATTGTAGCCATCTTACGAACCCGCCCCGACAGGATTTCAATAATGTTACATAGGATAACACAGCAGACATCGGTGTCATACCCCCTTTTTTACAGAAACTTGATGATAATCAACCGTTTCTATTGCATTTTGCATACATTTCTTAAATAAAACCGACCCTACCATCTCCCAAAAGTTGTCCAAATTTGTTAAACTACAAACAACTACAAAAAGCAGAAAATAGATACCCTGCTTGTTTACCGTTACATACTAAGGAAACGAGATGTCCGCATACTCAGATGCATGGCAAGCCTTGGAAGCCCATCATGCCGATACTCAACACGTTACCCTGCGCGAACGCTTCGCCGCAGATGCCGAACGTTTCAACAATATGCACGAAATTCTGCACGGCTTGTTATTTGATTACAGCAAAAACCGTCTAGATGAAAACACCCTGGATTTATTGTGTCAACTGGCCGAAGCAGCCGATTTGCCACAATATATGCAGGCCATGAGCAGCGGTGAAAAAATCAACACCAGCGAGCACCGCGCCGTCCTCCACACTGCCCTGCGCCTGCCTGCCAATGCCAAACCTGTTTACGTCGACGGCGAAAACATCGTGTCCAAAGTTCATCACGAACTCAACCGCACCCTCGAATTCGCACGCCAACTTTTAGACGGCACCCACGCAGGCATTACCGGCAAACCCATTACCGATTTGGTTCACATCGGTATCGGCGGCTCCGATTTAGGCCCGCGTATGGCCACACAGGCGCTGCAACCTTATTGGCAAAACATCCGCGTCCACTTTGTCAGCAACTCCGATGATGCCGACCTGACCCAAACCCTTCTCGGCCTCAACCCCGAAACCACCGTATTCAGCATTGCCAGCAAATCGTTCCGCACACCGGAAACCCTGCTCAATGCCTACGCTGCGCGTACTTGGTACCGCGATGCAGGTTTGCCTGATTCCGGCATCTACCGCCACTTCTGCGCCATTTCCGCCGATGTGGCCGCAGCCCAAAACTTCGGCATCTCCCCCGACAAAGTTTTCGCCATGTCCGACTGGGTCGGCGGCCGCTATTCCGTCTGGTCGCCCATCGGCCTGCCGCTGATGGTTGCCGTCGGCGAAAAAGCGTTCCGCAAAATGCTGGCCGGCGCACACGCGATGGATACCCATTTCTTCGAAACGCCATTCCGCCACAACATTCCCGTCCTGATGGCGCTCATCAACGTTTGGTACAACAACTTCCAACATTCAGACGGCCAAACCGTTGTCCCATACAGCCACAACATGCGCCTCTTTACCCCGTGGCTCAACCAGCTCGATATGGAAAGCCTCGGCAAACAGCGTACTTCAGACGGCCAACCCGTTTCCTGCACCACCGGCGGCATTGTCTTTGGTGATGAAGGCGTCAACTGCCAACATGCCTACTTCCAGCTTCTGCACCAAGGCACGCGTCTGATTCCCGTTGATTTCATCGTCCCCATGACCACAATCTACGGCAACCACCGTCAACACCGCTTTACCGTTGCCAATGCTTTCGCCCAAGCCGAAGCGCTGATGAAAGGCAAGACCTTAGACGAAGTGCAAATCGAATTGGCCGCCCTGCCCCAAGACGAACGCGACCGCCTTGCGCCGCAAAAAGAATTCCCCGGCAACCGTCCGAGTAACAGCCTGCTCATCGACAGCCTGACGCCTTTCAACCTCGGCATGCTGATGGCCGCCTACGAACATCGCACCTTCGTTCAGGGCGTGATTTGGCGTATCAACCCCTTCGACCAATGGGGCGTGGAATACGGTAAAGAGCTGGCCAAAACCATCGAACCCGAACTCGAACGCGGCACGCCGGCACACGACAGCTCCACCAACGGTCTGATTGCCTTCTACCGCAACTGCAACGCAGCATCGAAGGCCGTCTGAAAATGAAAATATCCGTAAAACAAACATCTCTGCCTGTCTTACGGACATTTCAAAACCTGATCAACTTGTTCCAACAAAAGGCCGTCTGAAACTTAATTTGTTAAAGTTTCAGACGGCCTTTTATTATTCAATAAAGATAGCAGAAGTTCATTCGCCATATCCCCCATCTTTGCTACAATATCCCTTTTCTTTTTTATTGATTCCACTATGACAACCGCACCCCAACCCAGCACTTGGCGCAAGATTTTTTCGCGCAAAATGCTGATTTGTATCTTTACAGGCTTCACTTCGGGGTTGCCGCTTTATTTTCTGATCAACCTGATTCCGGCATGGTTGCGCAGCGAACATGTTGATTTGAAAACCATCGGCCTGATGGCACTTATCGGGCTGCCTTTCACTTGGAAATTTATCTGGTCTCCCGTCATTGATTTGGTCAGATTACCTTTTTTAGGACGGCGACGCGGTTGGATGCTGGTTACGCAAATTGGTTTACTGCTGACCTTGCTCATTTACGCCTTCCTAAATCCTGCTCAGCATTTATATGTAATTATGGGCTTATCGTTGGTGGTCGCCTTTTTCTCTGCCAGTCAAGATATTGTATTGGATGCATTTCGCCGCGAAATTTTGTCAGATGAAGAATTAGGCTTAGGCAACTCTATCCACGTCAATGCCTACCGTATTGCCGCTTTGGTACCTGGTTCGCTCAGCTTGATTTTGGCCGACTTGATGCCTTGGCACAACGTATTCATCATTACTGCACTATTTATGCTGCCCGGTCTGCTGATGACCCTGTTTTTAGCTAAAGAGCCTGACATTCCACCATCTGTGTCGCGTACATTTGCCCAAACAGTCTCTGACCCTTTCAGTGAGTTCTTCTCCCGCAAAGGAATCAAACAGGCCATATTGGTATTGCTGTTTATCTTTCTCTACAAACTGGGCGACAGCATGGCCACTTCTTTGGCTACACCTTTTTATCTGGACATGGGATTCAGCAAAACCGACATCGGCCTCATTGCCAAAAATGCCGGTTTATGGCCTGCTGTCATTGCCGGTATTGTAGGCGGTATTTGGATGATAAAGCTCGGTATCAATAGAGCTTTGTGGATTTTCGGCGTGGCGCAATGGGTTACTATTCTAGGCTTTGCCTGGTTGGCAAATTTTGGCAAGTTTGAAACCATCACACTGACAGAGCAAATGATGCTTGCAGCTGTAATTGGTGCAGAAGCAGCAGGCGTAGGTCTGGGTACAGCGGCGTTTGTTGCCTATATGGCTCGTGAAACCAATCCTGCATTTACGGCCACACAATTAGCCCTCTTTACCAGCCTGTCAGCCGTTCCACGTACATTTATCAATGCTTCGGCAGGCTATCTGATTGAAGCGATGGGTTACTTCAATTTCTACTGGCTGTGTTTCGCTTTGGGCATACCGGGCATGTTGCTGCTGTTTAAAGTGGCACCGTGGAATGGCGAAAAAGAGAGTAACTAGATTGCCAGTCTAAAACTTCTAGTAAAACAAAAGGCCGTCTGAATGTTCAGACGGCCTTATCATACAAAAGCTTTATTCGGCAGCAGGTTTGACAGTACTACGGACATCGCCGCTTTTTTCTTTATGTTTCAAAACAGCGCGGTCGAGCTTGTCCATCAAAACATCAATCGCGGCGTACATATCCTGTTCAATCGCTTCAACGTGCAAATCTTTACCTGCCAGATGGACATCGGCTTCGGCTTTCTGGCTGACTTTTTCCACCGAGAGCGTGATGGTCACGGAAATGATGTTGTCGGCGTGGCGACTGATTCGTGCCAACTTGTCGGAAACGTAGTTTTTGATGGCTTCGGTAACATCAAAATTCAGACCGGTGATTTTCAGATTCATGATACAGCTCCTTCGGTTGATTAGTCCGTCAAAACGGATCGGAATATATCTACTCGGTAAATTTTCGTTTGTGTGCCGGTGGTATGTCTAATGATTCTCTATATTTTGCAACTGTACGTCTGGCGATTTCAATGCCGCGTTGTTTTAATAATTTGACGAGGGTCTCGTCCGAATAGGGTTTGCTGCTGTCTTCACTTTCAATCAGCTGGCTCAATACGGCTTTGATTGCGCCTTGGCTGAACCCTTCGCCATCATCATCGGCATTAACTGCCTGTGTGAAGAAATAGCGTAACGCAAACAGGCCGCGCGGGCAAGACAAATATTTCTGGTTGGCGGCGCGCGAAATGGTGCTTTCCGCCAAACCCAATTCGGCGGCGGCATCTTTCATCAGCATGGGCGACAGGCCGATTTCTCCGAAGATAAAAAAATCTTCCTGATTTTTGACGATATACTCGGCAAGGCGGAGGACCGTACTTTTACGCAGCTCCAAAGAATCAATGCGCTGCTTGGCTTCGTTGATTTTTTCCTTCCACTCCGGTGCCCCCTCTTCCGCCGCCTTCATCAGGTCGCAATACTCCTGATTGAGCTGCAGCTTCGGCCAAGCCGCCTCGTTGCTGATGACTTCCCAGCCATCCTTGCCCTCTTTGACCCAAACGTCAGGCTGAATATAAGGCGTGGGCGTGGCAGAGGCGAAGCCGTAGGCCGGATAGGGATTGAGCTCGGCAATCATATCGAGCGCAGCTTCTATGGTTTCGCTATCGGTATCTGGATAGAGTTTGCGGAAACGCAGAACGTTTTGTTTGCGGTTTTTGCCTAACTCTTGAAGCGAACTTTGCACCAAATGCGCGGCCATTTGTCTAGCCGGAGAAGCCGGCAAACGCATCAGCTGCAGCATGAGCGACTCGGTCAAGTCGGCCGCCGCCACGCCGGGCGGCTCAAAGGTTTGCAATACATCCAGCGCGTTTTGCAGGGCCTCTTCGTCCAGCATCCATTCTAACGGCGTGTGGTCGATGATTTCTTCGAGACTGTCGGTGAGGTAGCCTTGTTCGTCCAAAAAATCAATCAAGACGTGAACATAGGCTGCTTCCACTTGCGAAAGCGGATGCTCGCACACTTGGGCATGCAGATAGTGTTTGAAATCCTCTTCTTCGGCGATGTTGCTCCAAATATCTTCGGCATCGTCGCCACTCAACTGCTGACCTGCGCGCGGCATGGTTACCGCACGGTTGAGCCCGCTATCGGCAAACTCATCGGTTTCCGGACGCTCAAGCAGAGGATTGTCTGACAACCAGTCTTCCACTTCGCGCTCAAGCTCAAGACCTGACATCTGCAAGATGCGCAAAGACTGCTGCAGCCGCTGGTTGAGCTGCTGGGTCTGTTTGAGTTTAAGGACGAGTGAAGACATAATGTTTGATAGTAAATGTGCTTTATGGATTTCAGACGGCCTGTATCTGACGGGCCGTCTGAAAGTATCAAATATATTGTTTATATATTGGATGATTATTTCAATATATTATTCTTTTATCAACCGATAAATGAATTATTCAACAGTAGAGATGGTTTCTAACGGTAAAGCAAACGTAATAGGCAGAACAAAAACCATGGTAACAGGCTTCCCGCGATAGGTAGCAGGTTGAAATTTTGTCTTCAAAACTGCTTTTCGTCCTGCCGCATCTAAACGCGGGGACCCACTACTCTTTTGTATCCATACAAATGCTTTGCCATCTATATTGATAAAGACATTTAATACCACAGTCCCTTCCTCGCCATTCTCTGTAGAAAGCTGTGGATAAGGTGGGGGAGCAACTTGGACAGGTTTCGTCTTTATCTCTTCTTTGAATCCATTTGGCACAGTATAAAAGAATCTGAATTTTTTAAGGCTTTCCAGTGTCTTACAATCCGTTTGTTGGGTTTTCTGATTATAAGTACACTCTTTATAAGGCTCGACTTGTTTTGGCAAACCTACTTCTTGAGCAAGTTTCAACAATTCCAGCGCATCCACTTCCCAATGGAGGCTTTTTCCCAGCTTACCCTCTTTATCCACGATAGCTGTCGCCGTTACGATACCGGTTATCGGCTTGCCATTTTTATCTATCACGCCTTGGCGCACACCCATATTCTGCAATGGCAGTTCTGGCATTGCATGCACGGCAGTAGCTGCCAAAACGGCAAAGGAAGACAAAAAAATTCGTTTCAACACAGATACACCTTTTCAGACGGCCTAAACTCAATATTTGAAATTTTCACCCAAGTAAACCGAACGGACTTGTTCATTGTTGACCAAATCATCCGGCTTGCCTGAAGCCAATACCGTACCGTCGCTGATGATGTAGGCACGGTCGCAGATGCTGAGGGTTTCGCGCACGTTGTGGTCGGTAATCAATACGCCGATACCGCGTGATTTGAGGAACTCGATGATTTTCTGAATATCGATGACGGCAATCGGGTCAACGCCGGCAAAAGGTTCGTCCAACAAAATGAAACGCGGCTGCATGGCCAACACGCGCGCGATTTCGACACGGCGGCGTTCGCCACCAGACAAGGACGGCGCAGGGTTGTTGCGCAGGCGCTCGATATTCAAATCTGCCAACAGTTTTTCAAGTTCAGCATCGATGCGGCTTTTGTCCTTCATGCTGATTTCCAAAATGGCGCGGATATTTTGTTCCACGGTCATTTTGCGGAAAATCGAGGCCTCCTGCGGCAGGTAGCCGACGCCGAGGCGGGCGCGTTCGTGAATGGGCAGGTGGCACAACTCTTGGCCGTCCAGCATCACACTGCCTGCATCGGCGGCAATCAGGCCGACTATCATGTAAAAGCTAGTGGTCTTACCCGCGCCGTTGGGGCCGAGCAGGCCGATGACTTCGCCGCTTTCGATTTCAAGGGAGAAGCTTTTGACGACTTGGCGTTTTTTGAAACTTTTTTGCAGGTTTTGAACCACAAGACGGCTGTTGTTTGCGCTCATATTCTGTTGACTTTCGATATTGACCTCAGGCCGTCTGAACCTTTTTCAGACGGCCTTTTTGTGTGTTTTCTTATTTGTTTTTCTGCGTGCTGGACGGCTGGATGACCACGCTGACGCGGCCGGATTTCGCGGCGGATTTCACACCGGATTTGGCGCTGCCGTTGATGGTGTAAACCTCGGTTTTGGTGTTGTAGGTAATGACCGCACCTTCGGCCACATCGCCGCCGCGCTGTACTTTGGCATTGCCGGTCAGGGTAACCAGACTGGCTGCGGAAGAATACGTTACAGTATTGGCTTGGCCGTTGACCACGCCTTTGCCGCCGTCCAACTCTTGGCTGAATTTGACGGGCGAGCCGGTGGCTTTCATCAACTGCTCGCTTTTGTCGTTGCGCGAAACGGTCACGCTGCCGGCACGGATATTGAGCGTGCCTTGTTTGATGATGACGTTGCCGAAGAAGGTAGTGCTTTGGTTGTTTTGGTCAAGCGAGCCTTGGTCAGCTTCGATTTGAATCGGCTGCTTGCTGTCGCTTTGCAGGGCAAAGGCCGGGCTGGCGGCAAAAACGGCAACAAGGGCTAAGGTTTTACAAATTTTTTGTATCATAAATTGTGGCTTTCACTTTGGAAGGGAAATTCAGCAAACCGGTTTTGTGGTCATAAGTCATGCCGTTTGCCTGACCGCCGGACTGTCCGTATTGGAAAGTAACGGGGCTGTCGGTATGGGCGTATTGCGCTTCGGTATCAACATTCAAACGTTCGGTTTTGACGATGCCGGCCAAACGCTTGGCATCTGCCGCTTTATTTAAGACAACATTCTGTTCAAAAACGACTTTTTTGTTTTGAATATTGTACGCTGCCTTATCGCTGCCGACTTCATACAGCAGGCTGCCGTCGCGGTAAAACGAAAGATGTGGTTTGTCCAAATGCACGTCTGCGCTATTCGGATATTGGACGGCATCGACCGCGCTCAGGTTTTCTTTCAGACGGCCTTCTTGGTCAAAACGTTTGCCGTTGATGCCTTTCATCGAATATTGCGGCTCATTCGGATTGAGGACGACTTCTTCGACCTGCACTTCGCTGATGCGGCCGAGCCACGCCGCCAGTGCGCCGAGTGAAACGGCCAACACCAGCGGAAAGGCGATTCCGTAACGCCATCTGATTTTCATCGTACATACTCTTTCAAAGCAGGTTCAAGCGTACCTTGCGCCTGCATAATCAAATCGCACACTTCACGCACCGCACCTGCGCCGCCGGATCGTCGGGTTACATAATGGGCGTATTGCAAAGTAAACCAATGCGCCTCAGGAACGGCGACCGCCAATCCGCAACGCACCATCACGGGCAAATCGACAACATCGTCGCCGACAAAGGCGCACTCATGCTCCTCCACACCGGCCTGTTCGCGTAATTGGGCGTAGGCGGCACGTTTGTCGTGAATGCCTTTGAAGTAATAGTTGATACCGAGCTGCTTCACGCGGATACCGACGGAAGGTGCATCGCGGCCGGTAATAATCGCTGTTTGCACGCCACTGGCCTGAAGCATTTTCAAACCGTGTCCGTCCAAAGTGTGGAACGATTTGATTTCTTCGCCGTTGTCGCGGATAAAAATGCGGCCGTCGGTCAAAACGCCGTCCACATCCAGTATCAGCAGTTTGATACCTAAAGCACGTTGTTGCAGGTCGGAAGAGAGGTTTTGCATAAGGTTTCCTTATTTCAGACGGTCTATTCTAGCATAAGGCCGTCTGAAAACGTTTTTGCCGTCGTTTCAGACAATTCGTGCCATCAATAAATCGTGCATATTCAGCGCACCAATCAATACGCCGTTTTCTTCTACCACCAGCAAACCGTTCACATGGCCGCTTTGCATGGCTTTCAGAGCTTCGGTGGCAAGGCGGTCGGCGGAAATGGTTTTCGGCGAAGCGTGCATGATGTCGTCCACTTTCAAACCGGCAAAGCTGTCGCGTTCTTGAAACAGACGGCGCAAGTCGCCATCGGTAAATACGCCTTTCAGACGGCCTTCGGCATCGGTTACCGCCAGCATGCCCAAGCCTTTTTCACTCATGCGGACAATGGCCTCTTTCAACGGCGTGCCCAACAAAACGGCTGGCAGGGCTTCTTCTTTGTGCATGATATCCGCCACGCGCAACAGCAGGCGTTTGCCCAAGCTGCCGGCAGGATGGCTTAAAGCAAAATCATCCGGCGTAAACGCTCGCGCCTGCAGCAATACCACCGCCAGCGCATCCCCCAACGCCATCACGGCGGTCGTACTGGAAGTCGGTGCGAGGCCGAGCGGACAGGCTTCTTTAGAAACCGCCGCGGTAATATGGATATCGGCATGACGCGCCATGGTGGAAGTCGGATGGGCAGTGATACAAATAAGCGTGATGTTTTTGCGTTTCAATGCCGGAATAATCGCTGCAATTTCATCGCTTTCGCCGGAATTGGAAATGGCAACCACGACATCGTGGTCCACAATCATGCCCAAATCGCCGTGCGCCGCTTCGGCAGGATGGACGAAAAACGCAGGCGTACCGGTGGAAGCCATGGTTGCCGCCATTTTGCGGCCGATGTGTCCGGACTTGCCCATGCCGGTAATGACGACCCTGCCCTTGCAGTGCAACAACGCTTCTGCCGCACGGACAAAATCATGATCCAAAGCCGCTGCAATTTCACGCAAACCTTCGGCTTCCGTATCTAATACATCGCGCGCCCAGTCGAGATAAAGTGTGTTTTCCGCCATCAAAGCCACCTTTCGTGCTTGAATTTAGGTTTGTTTTGCCCAAATTAATCGGCTGTAAACTGTTCAAATTCATCGAATCGGCGTAGCATTACCGCCACTTCACAAACAAACCTATTATGTAAAAGGAATCAGAGATGACTATTTTATCGGACGTTAAAGCATTAGGACAACAAATCTGGTTGGACAATCTCTCCCGTTCGCTGGTACAAAGCGGCGAATTGGCAGAAATGCTGAAGCAAGGCGTGTGTGGCGTAACTTCCAATCCTGCCATTTTCCAAAAAGCCTTTGCCGGAGATGCCCTGTACGCCGATGAAGTAGCCGCGCTCAAACAGCAAGACCTGACCCCGAAACAACGCTACGAAACCATGGCGGTTGCCGACGTACAAGCCGCTTGCGACGTATGTCTTGCCGAACATGAATCCACCGGCGGCAAAACCGGCTTCGTCAGCCTCGAAGTTTCGCCTGAATTATCCAAAGACGCACAAGGCACGGTTGAAGAAGCGCGCCGCCTGCACGCCGCCATCGGCCGTAAAAATGTCATGATTAAAGTACCGGCAACCGACGAAGGCATCGAAGCGCTTAAAATCCTCGTTTCAGACGGCATCAGCGTCAACCTGACCCTGCTCTTCTCCCGCGCCCAAACCCTCAAAGCCTATGCGGCCTACACGCGCGGCATTGCCAAACGTTTGGAAGCAGGACACGACGTTTCCCATATCCAAGTTGTCGCCAGCTTCTTTATTTCCCGTGTCGATGCCGCATTGGACGCCACCCTGCCCGACCACCTCAAAGGCAAAGTCGCCATTGCGCTGGCCAAAGCCGCCTATCAAGATTGGGCGCAATACTTCGGCAGCAGCGAATTTGCCGCACTTGCCGAACAAGGTGCCAACCGCGTACAACTTCTGTGGGCATCTACCGGCGTGAAAAACCCTGCCTATCCTGACACTTTGTACGTTGACAGCCTGATTGGCGCCCATACCGTCAACACCGTTCCCGATGCCACACTCAAGGCCTTTATCGACCACGGCACCGCCAAAGCCACTTTGACCGAAGGTGTGGACGAAGCCCAAGCGCAGCTTGCCGAAACCGCGAAACTCGGCATTGATGTCGAAACTTTGGCAACGCGTTTGCAGGAAGACGGTTTGAAACAATTTGAAGACGCTTTTGCCAAACTGCTTGCTCCCTTGGCTTAAGCGGATTGAACGGACGGCCGAGAAACTTAAATCATTTTGAAACGTCTCAGGCCGTCTGAAACCCAAATTCGGGCGTGTACGGCACGCCCTTTTCTATCACGATTTGAATACCGTGCAGGCATACTTCCCCTGCCCTACAAAACCACCCTGCCATGTATATAGGACGTTTCGCCCCCAGCCCTACCGGCCTGCTTCATATCGGCTCCCTACTGACCGCCGTTGCCTCCTATGCCGATGCGCGCGATCATCAGGGCAAATGGCTGGTCCGCATTGAAGACCTTGACCCCCCGCGCGAAATGCCCGGCGCCGCTGCCGACATTTTGCGCACGCTTGAAGCTTTCGGTTTTGAGTGGGACGGCGAAGTCGCCTATCAAAGCCGCCGTTACGACCTATATCAAGACACCCTCGACCGCCTCAAAGCGGCCGGGCTGGTGTATCCCTGCTATTGCAGCCGCAAAGACTGGCAGGCGGCGGCAACACATGGCGCAGACGGATTTGTGTATAACGGCCGTTGCCGCAATCCTCAGCAAAGGCCCGACACGCAAAACAAAACGCCGGCATGGCGTATTCAAGTGCCCGATCGCGTGATCGGTTTTTCAGACGGCATTGTCGGACATTACGTACAAAATCTGGCACACGACATCGGCGATTTCGTCCTGCTTCGTGCCGACGGCTATTGGGCATATCAGCTTGCCGTGGTTGCCGACGATGCCGATCAGGGCATAACGCATATTGTCCGCGGTCAGGACTTGCTCGTCTCCACACCGCGCCAAATCTATCTGCAACAATGCCTCGGCGTTCCCACACCGGCCTACGCCCACCTTCCCCTGTTGACCAACAACCAAGGGCAAAAATGGTCGAAACAAACCCTTGCCCCGGCTTTGGATTTGAATCAAAAAGAACAGCTTCTCCGCCAAGTCCTAACCTACCTCAACCTACCCGATGCACCTACCGTGAACCATCCTCAAGAATTGCTCGATTGGGCGGTGGCACACTGGCAAATGGACAAAATCCCAAAATCGTCCATTATCACAGACTGAATTAGCACGATTACAACAAAATTACTCTAGGTATTACAATATTTCATAAAATTATGTAAGTAATCTTCCGATTCATCCCAAACCATGCCCAAGAAGCGAAAAATCATGTATATTTCAAAAATTTCCTAAAATTGTCACAAACTGATAATTTCAAGGTTGTAACAACATACGGCTGACGCGTTATTGAGGATGACAAAGCGCGGCAGATCTCCCACGATACAACAAAAAGAATACCGCTATGCCAAGTGCCATTATTGTAGAAGACGAAGTATTAGCAGCAGAACGCTTACGTGTATTATTGGAAGAGTGCAATGTCGTACTGCTCAACGTCTTTCACCATGCCATGCCAGCATTGGAGTGGCTGAGCGTCCACGAAGTCGACATCGTCTTTGCCGACATCGGCATGCCGGAAATCGACGGTCTCGAATTTGTCGAACGCATTAAGCGTACCGCCAAACGCCAGCCGGAAATTGTATTCACCACAGCCTACGAAGAACACGCCCTGCGCGCCTTTGAGCTGGCTGCCGCAGACTATCTGCTCAAACCGATCAAAATGACTCGCCTGCAAACCGCGCTTGACCGCATCATCGAGAAAAACCGCGAAAAAGCAGACAGTTTCACCCATTTCAAAGTCTACAACCGCGAACGCATGGTCGAAATCCCATGGCAACAGGCGCGTTACCTGATGGCGGAACACAAAACCGTCTATCTGTTTACTGGCGACGGCCACAGCTACGAATTACCGAAGACCTTGGTTTACTGGGAAGAATTACTGGGCGACAAAGTCATCCGTATCCACCGCAATGCCCTCGTCTTCCGCCACACCCTCGACAGCCTGATTCGACTAGACGATGACGAAAACGACGAATCCGCATCCACATGGGGCGCAAAAATTCTTGATATTCCGACCCCGTTGCCCGTCAGCCGCCGACAACTGTCCACCCTGCGGAAAATCATTAAAAACAGCATCTAATATGTACTCCTTAACTCGTTGTCCTTAAATTAAAGGCCGTCTGAAAAGATATCTTCAGACGGCCTTTTAACTTCTCAGCCAAATAGTAGAAATTTAAAAAAAGAATAACCTAAGTCTGTCGTTTAGCTTTATCCAAGTTCTCAATTTGATCAAACCTTGTTTTGCTTTCAAACAAGCTTTTCTATCCACCAATCCAACATCTTTGAATTACTACTACTCAACAGAAAAGGCCGTCTGAACAATTCAGACGGCCTCGATACTTAAGCCTTACAGATTAAAAGAACAATTCACGCCAGCTGATGCGTTTCAGTCCGCATGTACGGCCTTGAACTTCCAGACTGTCCAATTGATTGGACAAGAGACTGCGATCGCCTTTGGTTGCAAAACATTTATTGTTTGGCACGCTCGGCGTAGCGTTCAGCTCCTTATCCGTACCCGTGCCGCCGCTATCGCCATCGGCAGTGACCGGAGAATCGTCGGCTTTGCTGGAATTCATATAAGTAAAGTTGATAACGCCATCAAAAGTCATACCGTTGGCGTAATAAATCTGGCCATTATTTTCACGTTTGATAAACGTGCGATCCTTACTGGAGATACGCGCATCACGCAAGCCCAAACGGCCGCCGTTTTCAGCATTTACGCCCAGAATAATCGTTTTCGCTGTCGTTTGCGTGGATGTACTGTCTGGCAAACAAACATCTGTACTGGAAGAATCAGTATGAATTGTTTTGGTTTCATACTTGCGGATGGTCACAACGGCTGTACGCAAAATCATGGTTGGTTTGACGGTCACACGTTCATTCGGACCCAAAGTAAGGCTCCAGCCTTTTTTGCCTTCGCCAACCTTATTGTCGCTGACATAAATGTGTTCGCCGTCACTTTCTCTGGTTTGCTGTTCCAACTCACTACTTTTCGCCAAAACCGCTTTTTTAGATTCATCAGGAGACACATCGTCGTAAATACCATAAACGGCATTGATTTGACCGTTGGTACCTTCTAATTCATTCTGATAAATCTCGCTACCCGTACCAAAAATGACGACATACTTATCTTTACTGCGGCGTGATACCGCAGGCGCAGAAGTAATCGGTTGATTACCCGATCCTTGGAAAATCATTTGCGCAGACCATTTGGACGGAGTTTCACCACTCAAGTCAAAGCGGAACATATTGCCGTAACGGTCGCCGGCATAAGCAATATCGACAATACCGTCAAAATCGGTGTCTACCAAAGTAGGGGTAGAGAGGCCGCCTTTGCCATTCGGCGCAGGAATTTTAGCCAAGAGCTTGCCGGCTTCAGAAACATTTTTACCGGTATCTTGCGTACCAGCTTCTTTACCCGTCATATCATAGATATACAAAGCTGTTTCATTGTCGGTACTGTTCACATCTTCAGTACGATAGCCGCTGGCCAAGAAACCCGCATAGCGCACATTAGATTCCAGCTTGACCGGAGTAGTATCACGCTTGATAGACACACGACCAATTTGTGTCGAACCAATGGTATAACCCAGCGTATTGCCAGAGCCTTTTTTTGTTTCAAACAAAGGCACAGTCGTATTCCAACCACTACGATCACTGTTAGCTACCGCACCAATATTCAACGCATACGCACCGCGTCCACCCTGCCCCATCGCACCAAACATAAAGGTTTGCTTATCAGGCGTTTGACGGAGAACAAAACCACCATTAACCATATAGCGGTGTGGCGTGCTAGAGCCGTAACCATCGCGTGCAATATCTTTCAGAACTTTGCCCAAAGTTGTTGCTTGACCTTGATCATCCTCGCGCTCCATACCTGCCGGAATATAGCTGAGTTTCAAGTCATAAGGATTGCTAGACGTACCATTACGGAAAATATGTACCATGCCGTCATTGGCAGCGGCGACCAAAAACTCTTGACGGTTGTCGCGCTTATCGCCAATAGCCGCAACCGAACCGTCTAAAATATCGCCCAAATTGCGCTCATCTTTACTTGCGTCAGCTGGATCAGTGGGACGAATTCGATAAGACTGACTATAACCTTTTGTCTCTGCATCCGCTTTAATGGCTGCATCCGCTTTAATGGCTTCATTACTACCTGCTCGGCCAGTCCATTTCAGCAATGCATTTTTCCATTCCAACTTATCTTTCGCACTGCCGTCTGAAATGCCAAAATCGGCATTTGAAGCCTCATTATCAACTCTATCGATGAAATAGGTTTTACTGCCGTCCTTAACCAAAGTGAGGCGATTATTAAATGATGGCTGAACAAACTCGGTCGTATTGATAGGCGTACCATCACGGTTTAATTTATAAAACCGCAACTGACTGCTCCAAGAGCCGGTATTCAAATGAACCGTTGCCGCCATATTGGGAATACCTGTACTGGTCGTTGCCGGTGCAGTTGAAGATACTCCTTCAAATTTCGTATTCTTGCTGTCATTTTCAATATTGTCGACAATGGTCTTGAAAGCATCGAGCAACTTTTCAGGTTTTGCGGCATTAAAATACCATTCTGGGCGACTGGCGCCCTTTTCCAGATATTCTCTCCCGACTTTAGAAACTCCCTCACCAAAGCCCACGGTAAAAGTCTGAACCAATTGCTTGCTATAATCTACGCCTTTAGGATCGCTTGGATCACCATCCCAGCTCTTGCCTGCAGCATCTTTGCCATCTTTTTCTGTTTTGATGTCTTTTTCTGCCAAAGTCTGACTGAAGAAACGCATACCGCGTTTCTCATTACCATAGTTTCTATCCCAAATAGGAACAATGATTTCGCCGCTACCTATCCACATTCGCCTACGATAATAATCGCTATACCCGAATTTATAATCGGTATATTGGCACATCACTTTTTTTTCATGCTCCGGGATATGGGCATCATATTGATAAAGTGGCAGGTCAAAGTATCCACTAAAGCCATGGCCATCGTTGAAAAATTCACCTTTTCCATATTTATCGTCATAAGCCTTCGCTGCAGACGGCTCGAAATATTGGTATGCAGGCGTATCCGCGCTATGTTCGATGGCTCGGTAGTAGTTTGAATAGTAATAATCTCGATCGTAGTTGAAGCTGGTATTGCGCGATAAGCGAGGATCCTCACCGGCACCCTGATTGCTACAACTCATATTGGCATCACCATCAGATACCACAACAACATAAGATTTTTGACAACGGTATTTAATATTTGGGATAACGAAATTTTTGACAACTTCATAATAACGGCGCGTTGTCGGCGTACCTTGATAAGCCAGCATTTCATCTACTTTTTTACTGACATATTCCCAGTTTCGACCGGCAGAACCATCCGTAAAGCCTTCAGAATCCTTCATATCACCTTTGGTATCATCGGGTCTAGGCAGTTCTGTATATGCGTAAATAGCATTATTCTCTTGCCTTTTTTTCTCATCCCATTTCCAATACCGAGGATTATTGTGTAAAGTCTGCAAGCCCCAGTTAAACTGATCTTTATATTGCGCCAAAACCTGCTTTAATGCCGATTTTGCAATATTGATTTTTTTATTCTCATCACGAACATGATAATCACCCTTAGCATCAGCCAACATACTGCCCGAGTCATCAATCAAAAACATAATATTGTGTTTGACTTTGGGTTGGCCGCTGACATCGGTTTTGTTTTGCAGGTAAAAAGGAGTTTGGGCAAATTGCTGCGTATTTGCCTGAACAGAAATACTAATGAGCGCTAAAGCGGAAGCGACACTTGCATGAATGAGGCGATGGCGGCCTGATGGAGCGTTTTGCATAATGTGTTCTTTTTTCATCGGATAATCTCAGCTAAAAATGACGTTGTTTTTATTTTTTATAAGGTTACGATTCTAGCATAAACAGCCTGTTTCATGTTTGATTCGGCTGAATTTCCCTACACCTGCATTTCAAACACAACAAAAATGAAACAATCTGCCTGCTCAGTTTTCAGACGGCCTGACTGAATATTTAGTTCCAACCTTATTCATCAAGCATTACAAAAGCAAGGGACTGTACCGTAAAGATAAAACGTTTTTAAATTATCGATTATTGGCTCTACGCTTGAAATTCCTATTACTTTGACTTAAAATACACTGCTTCTACGGCATAGACCGCTATGTCTGAAAAAGCACGTTACACAGCAAAATCAAAGCTGCGGAGCGTGTTTTTTTTTAGCCGAGATTTCCGAAGGCTGTCTTTTTTGTAAACAATTTTTATTTTTCAGACGGCCTGACCCATTTTTTTCGAACCGACCATCATCAGGCAAACAGGATTCCATCATGACCACTCCGGCTCTTCTCGTTCTCGCTGACGGCAGCGTATTTCACGGCACATCAATCGGTTACGAAGGTTCGACTTCCGGCGAAGTCGTGTTCAACACTTCCATGACCGGCTATCAGGAAATCCTGACCGACCCTTCCTACTGCAAACAAATCGTTACCCTCACCTACCCACACATCGGCAACACCGGCACCAACGCCGAAGATGAAGAAAGCCGCAGCGTTTACGCCGCCGGTTTGATTATCCGCGACCTGCCGCTCTTACACAGCAACTTCCGCGCCTCTGAAAGCCTGCACGACTATTTGGTACGCAACAAAACCGTCGCCATCGCCGACATCGATACCCGTCGCCTGACCACCCTGTTGCGTGAAAAAGGCTCGCAAGGCGGTGCAATCTTGACCGGTGCAGATGCCACCGTTGAAAAAGCGCAAGAACTGATTGCCGCATTCGGCAGCATGGTCGGCAAAGACTTGGCAAAAGAAGTTTCCTGCACAGAAACTTACGAATGGACCGAAGGCGAATGGGAATTGGGCAAAGGTTTCGTTACCCCTTCCGAACAGCCTTACCACGTCGTCGCCTACGATTTCGGCGTCAAAACCAACATCCTGCGCATGCTCGCCTCACGCGGCTGCCGCCTGACCGTTGTTCCCGCACAAACCAGCGCGGAAGAAGTATTGGCACTCAATCCTGACGGCGTATTCCTGTCCAACGGCCCCGGCGACCCCGAGCCTTGCGACTACGCCATCAAAGCCGTACAAAAACTGATGGAAAGCGGCAAACCGATTTTCGGCATTTGCTTAGGACACCAACTGATCAGCCTCGCAATCGGCGCAAAAACCCTGAAAATGCGCTTCAGCCATCACGGTGCCAACCACCCGGTACAAGATTTGGACAGCGGCAAAGTCGTCATCACCAGCCAAAACCACGGTTTCGCCGTCGATGCAGACACCCTGCCCGCCAATGCACGCATTACCCACAAATCCTTGTTCGACAACACCTTGCAAGGTATCGAACTGACAGATAAACCTGTGTTCTGCTTCCAAGGCCACCCCGAAGCCAGCCCAGGTCCACAAGATGTCGGTTATCTGTTTGACAAATTTATTGACAATATCAAAGCAGCAAAACAATAAAGCTGATTTTTTCAGACGGCCACACTCAACTCAACAACAGGCCGTCTGAAAACCAAACCTCAAAAAATATAAATTCAGGCACACTCTCAACATCTACACAGTCTGAAACCCAACCTTCTAATCAGAAAGGAAAAACCATGACAGAAAAGCAAATGCGCATTCTTTCCGTCGTCGCCACCCTGACCGCCGTCGGTATGTACGTTTCCTACATCCCACAAATCCAAAACAACCTTGCCGGCAACCCCGGCTCGCCGCTGCAACCCCTCGTTGCCGCCATCAACTGCACATTATGGGTTGCCTACGGCTTTTTGAAAGAAAAACGCGACTACCCCGTCATGCTGGCAAACGCCCCCGGTATCATTTTGGGCTTGATTACATTTATCACTAGTTTTTAAGGAAGTTTTCAGACGGCCTGTGCAACATAAAAACGCAAAAGGTCGTCTGAAAAAGAGTCACCAAAATATCAACGGCAGGAATTTTTCAGGTAGCTTTTTATAGAAAGGCAGATGGAACAAACGCCGCGAGCGTTTTTTTCAGACGACCTCTGAACCCATCGGTAGGGTGTGTGCCGCAAGGCACGCACGCGGTGGGTTGGGATTGTAGGTAAAATAGAGAACGCATGCGTGCGTACCGCACACACCCTACATGCGGGCTACGGCTTACTCTCAAGAAGAGTCAACTAATTTTCAGATAACTTTTAAAGCAATAAAAGATCATTCAACTCTATATATACATTACTGCATCTTAAAGACTTATCATGATTACTTTAAAAAAAGATAGAAACTTAGTTTACATAAAAAACTGGTCTGACTTAGAAGAAATGGCTGGTTTTAGAAGAGAGATAAATCCAGAAGAAACCAAATTAAAAGAAATTATAGGCCAGTATAGTGGAGAACATGGAAAAGTTATATGTGGATTGAAAAATTGCCACACTCAACATCAAAATGGTTACATTGTAGTATCTACTGATGGACATATTACAAATATTGGAAAAGATTGTGGTGAAAAATATTTTGGGGTTGATTTTAAAACTATGTCATCGAAATTAACTCAAGATATCAAAGACTACACTAATCGAGAAGAATTACATACCTTCAATTTAAACATCTTAAATGAATGGTGTGAGACACGACTTAAAATTGCAAAAAATATTAATCGATATATTAGTCAATTAAGAGATGGCAAAGGAATTCCGGAAACTGTTCGAAAAAAAATTTCAAAAATGTCTAGAGATAGGACTTATCAAATAACAATTGAAAGAGAACTGACAGAAAAAGAAAAAGCTATCTACGAAAATATAGGTAGGACCGGAATTAAATATATCGAAGAAAATATAGCTACAGTTTCTGGTATAGAAGCAATGTATGATCAGAATAATTTAAAACTTCTAATTACTGATACACTAAAAAAATTTATAGAAAATTTCCCAATAGATAAAATTGATTTATTATCATCCAAAGACTTAGCATATTGGGCAAAGGAAGTAAAAGAAATTCCAAATTTAAAAAATAAAATAGATACTGCTATTAAATTTTGCGTTAATTTCCTAACCTTTGAGAATTTATTGCCATTTGAAAAAATTATTGAGAAACAGGAGGAAGTTGCAGAATGGCATAACTTTCTCAATTCATTGAAAACATTACCTTCAGTTAAAATAGATTAACTTTAGACTTAATCCAACAGGAAACATCATGCCTAAACGTACCGACCTAAAATCCATCCTTATCATCGGCGCCGGCCCTATCGTTATCGGTCAGGCCTGCGAATTTGACTATTCGGGCGCACAGGCCTGCAAAGCCTTGCGTGAAGAAGGCTATAAAGTCATTTTGGTAAACTCCAACCCTGCCACGATTATGACCGACCCTGAAATGGCCGATGTTACCTACATCGAGCCGATTATGTGGCAGACGGTAGAAAAAATTATCGCCAAAGAGCGTCCTGACGCGATTCTACCTACCATGGGCGGTCAGACCGCGCTGAACTGTGCGCTGGATTTGGCGCGCAACGGCGTGCTGGCGAAATACAATGTCGAGCTGATTGGCGCGACGGAAGACGCGATCGACAAGGCGGAAGACCGCGGCCGCTTTAAAGAAGCGATGGAAAAAATCGGTTTGTCTTGCCCGAAATCTTTTGTCTGCCACACCATGAACGAGGCTTTGGCAGCGCAAGAACAGGTCGGCTTCCCTACCCTGATTCGTCCTTCTTTCACGATGGGTGGTTCGGGCGGCGGCATTGCCTACAATAAAGACGAATTTTTGGCAATTTGCGAACGTGGTTTTGATGCGTCGCCCACGCATGAATTGCTGATTGAGCAGTCTGTTCTCGGCTGGAAAGAGTACGAGATGGAAGTTGTACGCGATAAGAACGACAACTGCATCATCATTTGCTCGATTGAAAACTTCGACCCGATGGGCGTGCATACCGGCGACTCCATCACTGTTGCGCCTGCACAAACATTGACCGACAAAGAATACCAAATCATGCGTAATGCTTCGTTGGCAGTGTTGCGCGAAATCGGCGTGGATACCGGTGGCTCAAACGTTCAGTTTGCGGTGAACCCTGAAAACGGCGAGATGATTGTCATTGAGATGAACCCACGCGTAAGCCGTTCTTCTGCGTTGGCATCTAAAGCAACGGGCTTCCCGATTGCCAAAGTAGCGGCCAAACTGGCTGTCGGCTTTACGCTGGACGAGTTGCGCAACGACATTACCGGCGGCCGTACGCCCGCGTCATTCGAGCCTTCCATCGACTATGTCGTAACCAAAATCCCGCGTTTCGCCTTTGAAAAATTCCCTGCCGCAGACGACCGCCTGACCACGCAGATGAAATCTGTGGGCGAAGTAATGGCAATGGGCCGCACCATTCAGGAAAGCTTCCAAAAAGCCCTGCGCGGCTTGGAAACCGGCTTGTGCGGCTTCAATCCGCGCAGCGAAGACAAAGCGGAAATCCGTCGCGAGCTGGCCAACCCGGGCCCTGAGCGTATGCTTTTTGTAGCAGACGCGTTCCGCACAGGCTTCACACTGGAAGAAATCCACGAAATCTGCGCCATCGATCCTTGGTTCTTGGCGCAAATCGAAGACTTGGTGAAAGAAGAAAAATCTGTTTCAAACGGCCAGTTGCAAGACTTGGATTATGCCGCTTTACGCCGTCTGAAACGCAAAGGCTTCTCTGACAAACGTTTGGCACAATTATTGAACGTAAGCGAAAAAGAAGTCCGTGAACACCGCTACGCGCTGAACCTGCATCCGGTTTACAAACGCGTTGACACCTGCGCCGCCGAGTTTGCCACTGAAACCGCCTATCTCTACTCCACTTACGAAGAAGAATGCGAATCCCGTCCTTCCGACCGTAAAAAAGTAATGATTCTCGGCGGCGGTCCAAACCGTATCGGCCAAGGTATCGAATTTGACTACTGTTGCGTTCATGCCGCACTCGCCCTGCGCGAATCCGGTTTTGAAACCATCATGGTCAACTGCAACCCGGAAACCGTATCAACCGACTTCGACACCAGCGACCGCCTGTACTTCGAGCCGCTGACATTGGAAGACGTATTGGAAATCGTCCGCACCGAAAACCCATGGGGCGTGATTGTTCATTACGGCGGCCAAACCCCGCTCAAACTGGCCAATGCCTTGGTGGCAAACGGCGTGAACATCATCGGCACATCTGCCGACAGCATCGACGCTGCCGAAGACCGCGAACGCTTCCAAAAAGTATTGAACGACTTAGGCCTGCGTCAACCGCCTAACCGCATCGCCCACAACGAAGAAGAAGCCCTCGTTAAAGCCGAAGAAATCGGTTATCCGTTGGTTGTCCGTCCTTCTTACGTACTCGGCGGCCGCGCCATGCAGATTGTTCACTCAGCCGAAGAGTTGCAAAAATACATGCGCGAAGCCGTACAAGTTTCCGAAGACAGCCCTGTATTGCTCGACTTCTTCTTGAACAACGCCATCGAAGTAGACGTAGACTGCGTTTCAGACGGCCAAGACGTCGTGATCGGCGGCATCATGCAACACGTCGAACAAGCAGGTATCCACTCCGGCGACTCCGGCTGTTCATTGCCTCCATACTCATTGGACGAAGAAATTCAAGACGAAATCCGCCGTCAAACCAAAGCCATGGCATACGCACTGGGCGTGGTCGGCTTGATGAACGTACAGTTTGCCGTACAAGACGGCGTGGTCTTCGTACTGGAAGTGAACCCACGCGCCAGCCGTACCGTACCGTTCGTATCCAAAGCTACCGGCGTACCGCTCGCCAAAGTCGGCGCACGCGTGATGGCAGGCATTTCACTGAAAGAGCAAGGCGTAGAAAAAGAAGTCATCCCAGACTTCTACGCCGTTAAAGAAGCCGTGTTCCCATTCATCAAATTCCCGGGTGTGGACACCATTCTCGGCCCTGAAATGCGCTCTACCGGCGAAGTCATGGGCGTAGGCGCAAGCTTCGGCGAAGCCTACTTCAAAGCCCAACTCGGCGCAGGCGAACGCTTAAGCACAACCGGTAAAGTATTCCTCGCCGTACGCGACGAAGACAAACCGCTCATCGTCAAAACCGCACAAAACTTCCAAGCACTCGGCTACGGTGTCTGCGCCACTCGCGGTACCGCCGAATACTTGAAAGAACACGGCATCATCGTGCAAGCGGTCAACAAAGTGCAGGAAGGCCGCCCACACATCGTGGACGCAATTAAAAATGGCGAAATCGCACTGGTGGTCAACACCGTCGGCAGCACAGTACAATCTGTTACCGACAGCCACAGTATCCGCCGCACCTCCCTCACCCAACGCGTACCGCAATACACCACCATCGCCGGCGGCGAAGCCATGAGCGAAGGCGCAAAAAGCCGCGAACACTTGGGCGTGTACAGCGTACAGGAATTGCATGGCCGATTAAAAGCAATGAAGTAAGGGAAATTTGGACTGTTTTAATTCAGCCCAAGAAGATGCAATTCAGATCCACAGATTGGATTTATGACTGAATCCATGATTACTGAAATTCATCTTGATAGTTACCCATACGTTTATTACATATGAGGCCGTCTGAAAGGCTGGTTCCCAACTTTTCAGACGGCCAAACTTATCCTCTCACAACAATAAGGAAACGTCTAATGTCCGCCACACAACAACGCGCTCAACTACACCGCCAAATTTGGAAAATCGCCGATGAAGTACGCGGTGCGGTGGATGGCTGGGACTTTAAACAATACGTTCTCGGCACACTTTTCTACCGCTTTATCAGCGAAAACTTCACCGACTATATGCAGGCTGGCGACAGCAGTATTGATTACACCGCCATGTCCGACAGCATCATCACGCCTGAAATCAAAGATGATGCCGTCAAAGTCAAAGGCTATTTCATCTACCCCAGCCAGCTTTTTTGCAATATTGCCGCCGAAGCTCATCAAAACGAAGAGCTCAACACCAAGCTGAAAGAAATTTTTACTGCGATTGAAAGCTCCGCCTCCGGCTATCCGTCCGAACAAGACATCAAAGGCCTGTTTGATGACTTCGACACCACCAGTAGCCGGCTCGGCAGCACTGTTGCCGACAAAAACAAACGCCTTGCCGCCGTCCTCAAAGGCGTGGCGGAACTTGATTTCGGCAGTTTTGAAGACCACCACATCGACCTTTTCGGCGATGCCTACGAATACCTGATTTCCAACTACGCCGCTAACGCAGGCAAATCCGGCGGCGAATTTTTCACCCCGCAAAGCGTATCCAAACTGATTGCGCGGCTGGCGGTGCACGGGCAGGAGAAAGTCAACAAAATCTACGACCCCGCTTGCGGCTCGGGTAGCCTGCTCTTGCAGGCGAAAAAACAGTTTGACGAGCACATCATCGAAGAAGGCTTCTTCGGGCAGGAAATCAACCACACCACCTACAACCTCGCCCGCATGAACATGTTCCTGCACAACATCAATTACAACCAATTCCATATCGAATTGGGCGACACACTGACCAATCCCAAGCTCAAAGACAGCAAACCCTTTGATGCCATCGTTTCCAATCCGCCTTATTCCATCAACTGGATAGGCAGCGACGACCCCACCTTAATCAACGACGACCGCTTTGCCCCCGCAGGCGTACTCGCCCCGAAATCCAAAGCCGATTTTGCCTTCATCCTGCACGCACTGAACTACCTTTCCGGCAGAGGCCGCGCAGCCATCGTCTCATTCCCCGGCATTTTCTATCGCGGTGGTGCAGAGCAGAAAATCCGCCAATATCTAGTGGAGGGCAACTACGTGGAAACCGTGATTGCCCTTGCGCCCAATCTCTTTTACGGCACCAGCATCGCCGTCAATATCCTGGTTTTGTCCAAACACAAAGACAATACCGACATCCAATTCATCGACGCAAGCGGCTTCTTCAAAAAAGAAACCAACAACAACGTCTTAACCGAAGAACACATTGCTGAAATCGTCAAACTCTTCGCCGATAAAGCCGATGTGCCGCATATCACCCAAAACGCTGCCCAGCAAACCGTCAAAGACAACGGCTACAACCTCGCCGTTAGCAGCTATGTCGAAGCCGAAGACACCCGCGAAGCCGTCGACATCAAACAGCTCAACGCCGAAATCAGCGAAACCGTCGCCAAAATCGAACGGCTGCGGCGTGAAATTGACGAAGTGATTACAGAGATTGAGGCCTAGGCAGTTGTTGCATGTTTTGCAACAACTGAATGAGAAAGAGGCCGTCTGAAAATACGGGCGGCAACCTGTAAGCAATCCTTACAAGTTCAAATCAAGAAATTTTCGGGGAAAAATACATGACAACAGAAAACAACGCTTTTGAAAACGCCAAACACATCGACGAAACAGGCAATGAATATTGGTCGGCGCGCACCTTGCAGACAAAGTAGGGTGGGCTTCAGCCCACCGAAACAACGGCAAAACAGCAGGCGGATTGGTGGGCTGAAGCCCACCCTACGGCGGACAAAACCGCCCCACATCCCGCCGCAGCGGGAAAGAAACGGAAAACAACCATGGATATGCAAAGCAAAGCGAAAAAATTGATTGAGATGATTCAGACGGCACCGGTGGAGTGGAAGCCGTTGGGGGAGGTGTGTCTTATTGCAGATAACTTAAGGAAGCCTGTTAAAGCATCTTTACGTGTCGCAGGCAAAATTCCTTATTATGGTGCAAATAATATCCAGGACTATGTTGATGGATATACGCACGATGGAGAATTTTTACTAATTGCAGAAGATGGCTCTGCCAGCTTAACTAATTATTCTATTCAATGGGTAGTAGGAAAATTTTGGGCGAATAATCACGTTCATGTTGTTCAGGGTAATAAACTATTGAATAATAGATTTCTATTTCATTATTTGAGACAGATGAATTTTATCCCTTATTTAGTAGGAGGAGATAGAGCAAAGTTAACAAAGGCAAAGATGTTAGAAATAAAAATCCCCATCCCGCCCCTGGAAACTCAGCAAAAAATTGTAAAAATACTTGATAAATTCACCGAGCTGGAAGCTACGCTGGAAGCTACGCTGGAAGCAGAATTAGCCCTGCGCAAACGCCAATACCAGTATTACCGCGACTTTCTTTTAGATTTTGACAATCAAATCGGAGGGGGGATAGCTGATAGCTATAAAGGCCGTCTGAAAGATGTGGTTTGGAAAACGTTAGGGGAGGTTTGCCATAATATTTCTTCCGGGAAAAACAAAAAAAGAGATATAAATGGTATTTATCCCATTTATGGATCGACGGGAGTTATTGGAAAAACAAATGAAAAAGTTTATGGCAAACAACACATTTTGGTAGCTCGTGTAGGTGCAAATGCTGGTTTTGTTCATATTGGAGAAGGTGAATATGATGTTTCAGACAATACCTTAATTATTGATAATAAAGATAACATTCTATTTGGATATTTGTTTTACGTATTAAAAAATATGAAATTAAATCAATTTGCACGAGGAGCAGGACAACCCCTTCTTACAGCTGGTCAACTTAAATCCCTTAAAATCCCCATCCCTCCGCTCCCCGAACAGGAAAAAATTGCCGCCATCCTAGACAAATTCGACACCCTGACCCACTCCATCAGCGAAGGCCTGCCGCACGAAATCGCCCTGCGCCGCAAACAATACGAATATTACCGCGAACAGCTGCTTGCCTTCCCCAAGGCAGCCTGAAAAAGCAGCCTGCACATTTTCAGGTAGCCCAATCCGAACATCAAACCGTTTAAAACCCGATACCGCAAAGGACGACCCGTGAACCTCGAAACCAAACCCATCGCCGAAACGCCGAATTTCATCGTGCTTGACCAATATGAAAAAATCGAACAGTCGGGCAGCTACCAATCGGAAAACCAGTTGGAAGCGGAGTTAATCACCGATTTGCAGAATCAGGGGTACGAATACCGCAAAGACTTGAACAGCCAAAGCAGGCTGCTGGAAAACCTGCGCGCCCAGTTGCAGCGGCTGAACGATGTGGCGTTTTCAGACGGCGAATGGGCGAGGTTTTTAACGGAATATCTGGACAGGCCGTCTGAAAACATTACCGATAAAACCCGCAAAATCCACGACGACCATATCTATGATTTCGCTTTTGATGACGGCCGTCTGAAAAACATTTATCTGCTGGACAAGAAAAACCTTGCCCGCAACCATGTGCAGGTTATCAACCAGTTTGAGCAGACGGGCACGCATGCAAACCGCTATGACGTTACCGTGTTGGTAAACGGCTTGCCGCTGGTGCAGATTGAATTGAAAAAGCGCGGCGTGGCGGTGCGTGAAGCATTCAATCAGGTGCACCGTTACAGCAAAGAGAGCTTCAACAGCGAAAATTCGTTGTTCAAATTCCTGCAAATCTTCGTGATTTCCAACGGCACGGACACGCGCTATTTCGCCAACACCACCAAGCGCGACAAAAACAGCTTTGATTTCACGATGAATTGGGCGCGGTCGGACAATAATCCGATTAAGGATTTGAAAGACTTTACCGCCACGTTCCTGCAGAAAAGCGTATTGCTGAGCGTTTTGCTGCATTACAGCGTGTTCGATGCGAATGATACGCTGCTGATTATGCGGCCGTATCAGATTGCCGCTGCCGAACGCATTTTGTGGAAAATCAACAGTTCGGCACAGGCGAAGAATTGGAGCAAGCCGGAAAGCGGCGGCTATGTTTGGCATACCACGGGCAGCGGCAAAACGCTGACCAGCTTTAAGGCGGCGCGTCTGGCGACGGAATCGGCGTTTATCGACAAGGTTTTCTTCGTGGTGGACAGGAAGGATTTGGACTATCAGACGATGAAAGAATACCAACGTTTTTCGCCCGACAGCGTGAATGGTTCGGAAAGCACGGCGGGCTTGAAACGCAATTTGGAAAAAGACGACAACAAAATCATCGTTACCACCATTCAAAAGCTGAATAACCTGATGAAGGGTGAAGATAATCTGCCGGTTTATCACCAGCAGGTTGTCTTTATTTTCGACGAATGCCACCGTTCGCAATTTGGCGAAGCGCAAAAAAATCTGAAAAAGAAATTTAAAAAATTCTGCCAGTTCGGCTTTACCGGTACGCCGATTTTTCCCGAAAACGCTTTGGGCGCGGAAACCACGGCGGGCGTGTTCGGGCGGGAGCTGCATTCTTATGTGATTACCGATGCCATCCGCGATGAAAAAGTATTGAAATTCAAAGTGGATTACAACGATGTGCGCCCGCAGTTCAAAGCCGTGGAAGCGGAACAGGACGAGAAAAAACTAAGTGCCGCCGAAAACCGCCAAGCCCTGCTGCATCCCGAACGCATCCGCGAAATCACGCAATATATCCTGAACCAGTTCAGGCAGAAAACGCACCGCTTGAATGCGGGCGGCAAGGGCTTTAACGCCATGCTTGCCGTCAGCAGCGTGGATGCGGCGAAGTGCTATTACGAAGCGTTCAAAACACAACAGGCAGGCAGCCTGAACCCGCTGAAAGTGGCCACCATTTTTTCCTTTGCAGCCAACGAAGAGCAAAACGCCGTCGGTGAAATTGTTGACGAGACCTTCGAACCGGAAGCGATGGACAGCAGCGCGAAAGAATTTTTGCAGGCTGCCATCAACGATTACAACGCCTGTTTCAAAACCAATTTCGGCACGGACAGCAAAGCCTTTCAGAACTACTACCGCGATTTGGCAAAACGGGTGAAAAACCAGGAAGTGGATTTGCTGATTGTGGTCGGCATGTTTTTGACGGGTTTTGACGCGCCGACGCTGAATACGCTGTTTGTCGATAAAAATCTGCGCTATCACGGCCTGATGCAGGCGTTTTCTCGCACCAACCGCATTTACGATGCCACCAAAACCTTCGGCAATATTGTCTGCTTCCGCGATTTGGAGCAGGCAACCATTGATGCGATAACTCTATTCGGCGACAAAAACACCAAAAACGTCGTACTGGAAAAAAGCTACGAAGAATACATGAACGGCTATACCGATGATCAGACTGGCGAAGCACGGCGCGGTTATCTAGATATAGCAAAAGAATTACACGAGCGTTTCCCCGATCCCGACAAAATCGAAACGGAAAAAGACAAAAAAGATTTTGCCAAACTCTTCGGCGAATACCTGAGAGCGGAAAACGTATTGCAGAACTACGATGAATTTGCCGCGCTGTGTGAGTTGCAGAATGTGGATGCGGCGGACGAAGATGCTATGAAGGCGTTTCAGGAAAAATACTACTTGAGCGATGAAGACGTGCAGGAAATGCGGCAAGTGCCGATGCCGTCTGAAAGAGCCGTGCAGGATTACCGTTCCGCCTATAACGACATCCGAGACTGGCTGCGCCGCCAAAAAGCAGGCGAACAGAAAGAGCAATCAAAAATCGATTGGGACGATGTGGTTTTTGAGGTGGATTTGCTCAAATCGCAGGAAATCAATCTGGATTACATCCTGCAACTGGTTTTCGAGCACCACAAAAAAATCAAAGGCAAAGCGGAGCTGGTAGAAGAAATCCGCCGTATCATCCGCGCCAGCATCGGCCACCGCGCCAAAGAGAGCCTGATTGTGGATTTCATCAACGATACGGATTTGGATAAAGTCCCCGACGTTCCTACCATACTAGAAACCTTTTACGCATACGCGCAAGAAGTGATGAAGAGCGAAGCAGCAGAGCTGATTGCCGCCGAAGGCCTGAACGAAACCGCCGCCAAACGCTATTTAACCAGCTCACTCAAACGCGGCTATGCCAGTGAAAACGGAACGGAACTAACCGAAGCCCTGCCTAAAATGAGCCCGCTCAACCCACAGTATTTAACGAAAAAACAAAGTGTCTTCCAAAAAATTTCTGTGTTTATAGAGAAATTTAAAGGCATAGGGAAAAATATTTAAAATGTCGTCTGGAAACTTTAGGTTTTCAGACGGCTTTTTTCTGGAAACATCATGAAACAAACTATTCAAGAAAAACTGACTCAAATTTCACTTGCCGAACCACTGCATTTTCTGCTGGCGGCGGAGAGCGGAAGCCGCGCATGGGGCTTTGCTTCGCCCGACAGCGATTATGACGTTCGCACCATTTATATCCGCCCGCAAGAATATTATCTGCAAATTGATGAAGCAAAAGATACTTTTGAATTTATTGAAAACCAATGGTTTGACGTAGGCGGTTGGGACATCCGCAAGGCTTTGCGCCTGTTGAGAAAAAGCAATGCCGTATTGCTGGAATGGCTGCGTTCTCCGATTGTTTATACACAAGATGAGGCATTCATAGGCCGTCTGAACGAACTTGCTCCCCAATACGTCCAAGCCGCCGCGTTGTTGCACCATTATCGCGGTATCGCTGGCAATGCTTTGAAAGCCATGGATTTGGCACAGCCGATTAAATTGAAAAAATGGTTTTACGTCTTGCGCCCTTTATTGGCGGCTCGCTGGGCAGTGAAACAAGGCGGTATTCCGCCAATGACTTTGGTTGAGTTGATGAATGAGTGGCAGACAGATTGTGCTACCCAAATTACTGATCTAGTCGCATTAAAAACAGGACAAGACGAAAGTTATCTGCACACATTATCGCCAGAGCTGCAAAAGCTGACTGTTGACCTATATAACGAAGTTTCTGCCTTGTCTGCCCCTGCTGCCGAACCTGCTGATAGCGGGCCTTTGAACGAATTGTTCCGCTCCACCTTGGCAAGCATTTATCCATAAAAGGCCGTCTGAATATGCTGACCCTCGAAGACTTGTACACGCAAAACCTGATTCTGCTTGAAGCCGTGTCCGGCAGCCGCGCCTACGGTTTGGCAACGCCCGAGTCCGATACCGACATCAAAGGCGTGTTTTATCTGCCCAAATTCATGTTTTACGGCATGGAATACATCCCACAAATCAGCAATGAAACCAACGACATTGTGTATTACGAACTGGGACGGTTTATCGAATTGCTGCTGCAAAGCAATCCGAACACGCTGGAGCTGCTGGCTTCCCCTTCCGACTGTGTGCGATACCGTTCGCCATTGATGGATGCGTTCAAAACCGAATGGTTTATCTCCAAAACCTGCCAGCAAAGTTTTGCAGGTTATGCTTACGGACAAATTAAAAAAGCACGGGGATTGAATAAAAAAATCAGCAATCCGATGCCGTCTGAAAAGAAAAGCATCCTTGATTTCTGCCACATCATAGAAGGCAGGCAAACCGTACCGTTACAGTACTGGCTTGCACAACGCGGAATGGAACAAAGGCGTGTAGGCTTAATCAAAATAGCCCACGCCCGAGAACTTTATGCCCTGTTTTACGATACCGACGGCACACTTGGCTACCACGGTATTGCACCCAAACCCGAAGCCACAACGCTTTCACTCAGCACCATTCCAGAAGGCGAAACACCGCTTGCCCATCTATCCTTCAACCAAGACGGATACAGCAGCTACTGCCGCGAATATGCCTCTTATCAACAATGGCTGACAGAACGCAACGAAACACGCTATCAAGGCACGCAGGCGCACGGCCAAGGTTACGATGCAAAAAATATGATGCACATCTTCCGCCTGCTTGAAACCGCGCGCGATATTGCCCTTTATGGCGAAATCCGGCCACGCCGTCCCAATCGTGACGAATTACTGGCCATCAAGCGCGGTTCTTTTCCTTACAATGAACTGTTGGCGCGTGCAGAAACATTGGTTAACGAAGTAGAAAATTTGTTCGCCCAGTCCGATCTACCGGAAGCTGTAAACAGCAGTTTGGCAATCAATTCCCTTGTTGGAATCCGAACCAAGATTTACGGATAAGAGAATCAAAAACAAAGGCCGTCTGAAATTATGTGTTTCCTCTTTTCAGACGGCATTTTCATATTTCAAATTCCAACCGTCTGTCCATCAAAACAACCTTTTCTGCCATCTCCAAACAAGCAATAGCAACATGAAATATAATTTCGTTATTGATTGGATTCATACGACAAAATTGTTGTTTTTTCATCATAATCCCAAAATATCGAGTTTAACGCCTATTCCCCTTGCTTTATAATGGCCGTCTGAAATAAAAATACAATTAAAGCAGAAGCATGTCTTTGCAACTTAAGCAGATTTGCATAATTAAATATATGCTTTAATCATAATAATGATAAAATAATACGGCTTTCCTCTAAATTAAAGGGAAAACTGCACAAGAAACGGAAAATAAAATGAGTGTCGGATTATTGCGTGTTTTGGTTCAAAGCCAGACCATCTCAAATCAACAAGCGGAACATTACAACAGCCTTTTACAATCGGGCAAAGAAATCCTGCCCAACCTATTTTCAGACGGCATCATCTCCCCTAAAGCTTTGGGAGAGTTAGTCGCGCGCATATTCAGCTATCCTCTTTTGGATTTGCACTACTACCCGCGCAATAATGTAGTCAGCGACATTCTGACGGAAGAGCAAATGGTGCAAAATCGTTGCATTCCGATTTTCAAACGCGGACGCAAGGTTTATTTCGCCGTATCCGATCCGACCCAAATCCAAAACTTTCAAAAAATCGCTTTTGCTTCAGGTTTAAGTGTCGACTTGGTAGTGGTTCCAGACGACCAGCTCAGCTCATTGCTGGAATGGTTGGGCCAACGTTCGACCACCATTCTGAAAGAAATCAACGACGAACATGAAGCAACGCAGCAATCTCAATCGCTTTATATCGACAATGAAGAAGCTGAAGACGGTCCTATCCCCCGTTTCATCCACAAAACCTTATCCGATGCCCTGAACGCGGGCGCATCGGACATCCACTTTGAATTCTACGAGCAAATAGCACGCGTCCGTTTCCGCGTGGACGGACAATTACGCGAAGTCGTACAGCCGCCTGTCGCCGTGCGCGGCCAGTTGGCATCGCGCATCAAAGTGATGGCGCGTTTGGATATTTCTGAAAAACGTATTCCGCAAGACGGCAGAATTCAAATTGCCTTCCACAAACACGGCCGTCCGATTGACTTCCGTGTCAGCACTTTGCCGACATTATTCGGCGAAAAAGTGGTGATGCGTATCCTAAATTCCGATGGTACATCGCTCAATATCGACCAACTCGGCTTAGAGCCTTTCCAAAAAGAAATGCTGCTTGAGGCCATCAACCGCCCTTACGGCATGGTGTTGGTTACCGGTCCGACAGGTTCGGGTAAAACCGTTTCGCTCTATACCTGCCTGAGCATTTTGAACACGGAAGATGTCAACATTTCAACGGCAGAGGATCCGGCCGAGATTAACCTACCAGGCGTCAACCAAGTCAACGTCAATGAAAAACAAGGCCTGACGTTTGCCACCGCACTCCGATCCTTCTTGCGTCAAGATCCTGATATTATTATGGTCGGTGAGATTCGTGACTTGGAAACCGCCGACATTGCCATTAAAGCCGCACAAACCGGCCACATGGTTTTCTCGACCCTGCATACCAATAATGCACCGGCCACGCTGTCCCGCCTTTTGAACATGGGTGTTGCGCCTTTCAACATCGCCAGCTCGGTCAGCCTGATTATGGCGCAAAGGCTGTTGCGCAGACTGTGCCCGAACTGCAAACGCGAAGTTGAGCGCCCGCCGGTTCCGGCATTGAAAAAAGCCGGCTTTACCGATGCGGACTTGGCTCAAGATTGGAAACTCTACCGCCCGGTTGGTTGCGACAGCTGCCGTGGCAAAGGCTTTAAAGGCCGCGTCGGTATTTATGAAGTCATGCCGGTCAGCGATGAAATGCAAAAAGTCATTATGAACAACGGTACAGAAGTTGATATCATGAACATGGCCTATCAGGAAGGCATGGTAGACTTGCGTCGCGCCGGCCTCATGAAAGTCATGCAAGGCCTGACCTCGTTGGAAGAAGTGACTGCTCATACCAATGACTAAACTGCCATATTTTCGAAAATTAAAATAAAGCGGCACGGGGAAACAGTCCGCTTTATTTCTTACTAACAAGGGATAACTCATGGCTCAAGCAGAGCAAAAAAGAAGTCTGTTCAGCTCAAGAAGTAAAGGCAAGCGTTTTACATTTGAAGGAAAAAATACCGAGACCGAACGTCTTGTCCGTGGTGAAGTAGTTGCCAAAGACGAAGAAGAAGCACGCAAAAAACTCCAACGCAGAGGCATTCGTCCTTTACGTATCAGCAAAGTCAAAACCGCACGCAAACGCCGTATTACCCAAGAAGACATCACGGTGTTTACGCGCCAACTGGCAACGATGATGAAGGCAGGCTTGCCGCTGATGCAGGCTTTTGAAATCGTTGCTCGCGGCCACTCCAATCCGAGCATGACCGAAATGCTGATGCAGGTTCGCTCCGATGTCGAACAAGGTAGCGCATTAGGCAAATCATTCTCCAAATATCCAAAATATTTCGACCGCTTCTATTGCAATCTGGTCAGCGCAGGCGAGTCCGGCGGCGTACTGGAAAGCCTATTGGACAAACTGGCTGTCTATAAAGAAAAAACCCAAGCCATTAAGAAAAAAGTCAAAACCGCACTGACCTATCCGATTGCCATTATCGTGGTGGCGATTGCGCTTATCTTCATCATGATGATGTTTGTGCTACCTGCCTTTAAAGAAGTTTATGCCAATATGGGTGCAGAGTTACCAAGCCTTACCCAACTTGTCATGAGCTTGTCCGATTTATTCGTCGACTACGGCTGGATTATGATCATCCTTTTGATTGTTTCCGCCTTCGGTCTGTACAAACTCCATGAAAAATCGCCTACTTTCCAAAAACGAATCGATGCTTTGATTTTGAGACTGCCTGTTTTTGGCACCATCGTCCGTAAAGCGACCATTGCCCGTTGGGCGCGTACGACTTCTACCCTCTTCGCAGCCGGCGTTCCTTTGGTGGAAGTATTAGATTCAGTTGCAGGCGCATCCGGCAATATTCTCTATGAAGAAGCCACTCAAGACATCCGCGCCAAGGTAACCCAAGGTCTGTCACTGACATCCAGTATGCAAAGTACAGATATGTTCCCCAACATGGTGATCCAAATGGCGGCCATCGGCGAAGAGTCAGGCTCTTTGGACGATATGCTGAACAAAGCAGCCGAATTCTACGAAGATGAAGTAGACAACTCCGTCTCCCGCTTATCTGCCTTGATGGAACCTATCATCATGGTGGTATTGGGTTCGCTCATCGGTATCTTGCTGATTGCCATGTATCTGCCGCTGTTTAACTTGGGTAATGTCGTAGGTTGATATGCTTGATAGTATTTACTCTGCCATCGACGCCCTCTCCGTTCTTGCACCATTCGCCATTCCTTTAGCCGTTATTTTGGGATTGCTGATTGGCAGCTTTCTAAACGTTGTTATTTATCGCACGCCGATAATGATGGAACGCGAATGGACACAATTTTCTAAAGAGCATTTGGGCATCGATCTGACAGATGAAGAAAAACAGCCATTTAATCTGCGCAAACCGGATTCACGCTGCCCAAAATGCAAAAGCCCAGTCAAACTTTGGCAAAACATCCCCATCCTCAGCTATATTTTACTGGGTGGGAAATGCCACTCCTGCAAAACCGCTATCGGCATACGCTATCCGCTGATTGAGCTACTGACAGGCGTCTTGTTCGGTATTGTCGCGTGGCAATACGGCTGGTCATGGGCGACTATTGGCGGATTCATTCTGACTGCCATATTGATTGCGCTGACCTTTATCGATGCCGATACTCAATATTTACCCGACAGCCTGACTCAGCCCCTAATTTGGATCGGCCTGCTGTTTAATCTGAATGACACATTCGTACCCCTGCATTCAGCCGTTTGGGGTGCGATCGCAGGCTATATGAGCCTTTATACTTTATGCGCTGTCTATAAATTTCTGACCGGTAAAATCGGCATGGGCAATGGCGACTTCAAACTTTTGGCCGCGCTCGGTGCATGGCTGGGCGTAGGTATCTTGCCTGTTCTGATCTTCATGGCTGCCTTGGTCGGACTGGTGGGCGCACTCATTGCCCGCGTCGGCAAAGGCCAATATTTTGCTTTTGGTCCCAGCCTTGCTGTGGCAGGATGGATTATTTTGGTTGCCAATGCACCTATTACCCAACTGGTACAATGGTGGCTCGTACAATCAGGATTCCGATAATGACATTATGGATAGGCTTGACCGGCGGTATCGGCAGCGGCAAATCATCTATTGCCCAAATGTTTGCCGAACTTGGCGTACCCATTATCGATGCCGATGCCATCAGCCGTTCACTGACCGCTGAAAACGGTGAAGCCCTTCCAGCCATCCGCCAACTTTTCGGCGATGAGGTTTTTGATCATGAAGGCCGTCTGAATCGTATGGCTTTACGGGAAGAAGTTTTCAGACGGCCTCAATCCAAAAAACAACTGGAAAACCTGCTTCTGCCATTAATCTTAAACAAAATCCAAAAGCAGAAACAACAACTTGCCTTCTCCACCTACGGCATTGTCGATGTACCGCTTTTGATTGAGAATCCGGCATTTAAAGCGGAGACCGACCGCATTTTGGTTGTAGATGTTCCGGAGTCCGTCCAAATCAAACGCGTACATCAACGCAATGGTTTTTCAGAAGAGCAGACGCGCCAAATCATGGCAACCCAAGCTTCTCGCTCTGACAGACTGCTTCATGCCGACGATGTATTAGACAATACCCATAGCTTGGAAGAAGCAAAAATCAAGGTTGCCCGCTTGCATCAATACTATCAATCCATTGCACAATCACTGAAAGAAACTGCATGACTGCTCCTGTTGTAAAATGTCCGACCTGCCATAAAGAAGTCGTTTGGAACACCGACAGCCCCTACCGTCCTTTCTGCAGCAAACGGTGCAAACTCATTGATTTAGGCGAATGGGCGCAAGAAAAATACACCGTTTCTTCGGAAGACGACCCCTTTTCAGACCTATTGGACGGCAAATAAACTGTGCCGCTTCCTTCAGTCTATCCAAAACAGGCTCAAAACAGTAAAATACCCTCTTTATTCCAACCTATTCCATCCACCATGCTCACCTTCCAACAAATTATTTTCAAATTACAAAACTACTGGGCAGACAAAGGCTGCTCCGTTATCCAACCTTTCGATATGGAAGTCGGTGCCGGTACTTCGCATCCAGCCACCTGCCTGCGCGCATTAGGCCCGGAGCCTTGGTTTGCCGCTTACGTTCAACCCAGCCGCCGCCCCAAAGACGGCCGTTATGGCGACAACCCCAACCGCTTGCAACACTACTATCAATTCCAAGTTGCGCTCAAACCAGCTCCCGCCAATATTCAAGACCTATACCTCGACTCACTGCGCGAATTGGGTATCGACCCTAAAGTACACGACATCCGTTTTGTCGAAGATGACTGGGAAAACCCTACTCTCGGCGCTTGGGGTTTGGGTTGGGAAGTTTGGCTCAACGGCATGGAAGTAACCCAATTCACCTACTTCCAACAAGTCGGCGGTATCGACTGCTCCCCCGTACTCGGCGAAATCACCTATGGTATCGAGCGTCTCGCCATGTATCTGCAAGGCGTGGAAAATGTGTACGACCTCGTTTGGGCAAAAACCCTTGATGGCAACATCGTCACTTACGGCGACGTTTATCATCAAAACGAAGTCGAACAATCCACCTACAACTTCGAATACAGCGATGCCGATTGGCTCTTGCGCCAATTCAACGACTATGAAGAACAAGCCAAACGCCTGCTTGCAGTTGAGGACACCAGTCTTGCCCTGCCTGCTTACGAGCTTGTACTCAAAGCCGGCCATACGTTCAACCTCTTGGATGCACGCGGCGCCATTTCCGTTACCGAACGCGCAACCTACATCGGCCGTATTCGTGCACTGAGCCGTATCGTTGCTCAAAAATTCGTTGAAAGCCGCGAGAAACTGGGCTTCCCATTGCTTAAAAACCAATAAGCCCGCACATACTTACCACGCCGCCCTTTGATACATTCAAGTGGCGGCGTTTCTATTTTCAGACGGCCTTGACGTCGATGCCATTGCAAACACTTCCAGCCTGCTTTCAGGTAAAATAAGCCCTTTACTACATAAACCGTCTGAAAACATGAGTTCATCCTCTCCTGCAAAAACGCCCTTTTTCTTACTTTCCCTCGTTGCCATCATTCTTGACCAACTGAGCAAATGGGAAATCTTGAAACACTTTACCGAAGGCGAACGCCTCAATATCATTCCAGACTTTTTTGACCTGACACTTGCCTATAATCCAGGTGCGGCATTCAGCTTTTTGGCCGACCAAGGCGGCTGGCAAAAATTCTTCTTTTTAGGTCTGGCCGTCGTTATCAGCCTGTATTTGGCCCGTGCCATCTGGCGTGATGAGTTTGGCCGCTGGGGTAAACTGGGGGCTGCCATGATTATCGGCGGCGCGATTGGCAATGTGATTGACCGTCTGATTCACGGCCACGTTGTCGATTTTCTGCTTTTCTATTGGCAAAACTGGTTCTACCCCGCATTTAACATTGCCGACAGCTTTATCTGCGTTGGCGCAGTTTGCTTGGTAATAGATGGTTTGCTGCACAAAAAAACACCTTCAAACGACACAAAGGCCGTCTGAAAACGGAACACACATGACTCAAAAAACCATTATCCTTGCCAATCCCCGCGGCTTCTGTGCCGGCGTTGACCGCGCCATCAGCATTGTTGAACGTGCACTCGAAGAGTTCGGCGCGCCCATTTACGTCCGCCATGAGGTCGTTCACAACAAATTCGTCGTGGACAATCTGCGGGCAAAAGGTGCCGTCTTTGTCGATGACTTGGCGGATGTCCCAAAGGGCGCAACGCTGATTTACTCTGCTCACGGCGTATCCAAAGCTGTACAGGAAGAAGCGGCACAACGTGGTTTCCGCGTTTTTGATGCCACCTGCCCTCTGGTAACCAAAGTCCATAAAGAAGTAGCCCGCCTCGATGAGCAAGATTACGAAATCATTATGATCGGCCACAAAGGCCACGTCGAAGTAGAAGGCACGATGGGACAATTGCCTCCGGGTAAAATGTTTCTGGTTGAGACAGTGGAAGATGTAGCCGGACTGAACGTCAAAAATCCTGACAAACTTGCCTACGTCAGCCAAACCACTTTATCGGTAGATGAAACCAAAGACATTATTGCGGCCTTAAACCAACGCTTCCCCAATATCCGTAATCCGCATAAAGAAGACATCTGCTACGCCACAACCAACCGCCAAACTGCTGTTAAAGAATTGGCCGAAGAATGCGATATCGTAATTGTTGTCGGTTCGCCCAATTCTTCCAACAGCAACCGCTTGCGTGAAGTAGCCGCATTACGCGGAGTTGATGCCTATATGGTCGATAATGCTTCCTATCTGAAAAAAGAATGGTTTGCAAACAAAACCAAGGTTGGTGTCACTGCCGGTGCATCTGCGCCCGAAGTCTTAGTTCGAGAAGTCTTACAAACCATTCAAGATTGGGGGCACGAGACCATACGCGAAGGAGAAGGTGCAGAAGAAAGCATTGTATTTGTCTTGCCTAAAGAATTGCGCCGCGAGGGCGAAAACAAACAAATTCTCAATAAAGGGTAGGCTTGTTATTTGCTTTATTTGAAAACTTAAGGCCGTCTGAAAATTTTCAGACGGCCTTAAGTTTATTTTGCTAATAAAAAAGACCTGCCTTAAAGGCAGGTCTTTTCATACATTATCCTGATTATTTCTCAGAAGTATGTTGCTGACGACGCAAGATAGCCGGAATTTCAAAGTCATCCAGTACAGACTGGTTGCTGAAATCAGCCGCAGTCAAATTCATAGAACGGATATTGCGGTTGGTACGAACCAGGCTTTCAGCACTACTTTGGCTTTGAGCTTGAGGCGCTTCTTCCGCACCACGTACCAATTGTTGGGTACGGGCAGCAGCGCGCAGTTGGTTGTCAGTACCGTTTTCTTTCAAGCCGGTAGCAATGATGGTAATACGGATAGCGTCTTCGCTCATGCTCTCGTCTTCGGCAGCACCAAATTTACATTCCACTTCAGGGTGTGCATTTTGGTTGACAATACGCATAATCTCATTGAACTCAGACATTTTCAGGCAGCCAGGAGCAGTGGTAATGTTTACCAATACGCCGCGTGCACCATCCAAAGTAACGTTATCCAAGAGCGGACTGGAGATAGCTTGATCGGTAGCCAAACGGGCACGGTCGATACCTTGTGCGAAACCTGAACCCATCATGGCGATACCGCGATTGCTCATCACGGTTTTCACGTCGGCGAAGTCCAAGTTGATCATGTCGCTCGGGCAAGTCACTACTTCGGAAATACCGGCAACCGCATCACGCAATACATTGTCGGCCGCACGGAAAGCTTCACGCATGGTCACGTCTTCGCCCAAGGCAGTCATCAATTTGTCATTCGGGATAATAATTAGGGAATCAACGCGCTCTTTGAGCTGATCCAAACCTGCTTGAGCGATGTGTACGCGTTTGCCTTCGTAAGCAAACGGACGGGTCACAACCGCAACGGTTAGGATACCCATTTCTTTAGCGATTTCAGCCACAACAGGAGCAGAGCCGGTACCTGTACCGCCACCCATACCGGTAGTGATGAACAGCATGTTTGCACCGCGGATGGCATCTTCGATGGCTTCGCGATCTTCTTGGGCAGCAGCGCGGCCGATTTCAGGATTTGCACCGGCACCTAAACCGCGAGTCAGGTTTGTACCCAATTGAATGCGTTTAGCCGCATTGTTTTTAGCCAATGATTGCGCATCGGTATTGGCACTGATGAACTCAACACCATGAATAGTGTTGGCAACCATGTTGTTGATGGCATTACAACCGCCGCCACCCAAACCGATAACTTTAATAACAGCAGGGCTCGTTGCTGATTCTGCTACGTCGTAAACAAATTCCATTCAATAATCCTCCGCGCCCCGCTTTATAAGGACGGTTCAAAAATAACTCATTATCCGTATTATATAAGAAGTATTCAGATACTGGCAAAAATCTTCTTACCATTCGGCTGTCGGCGTTATATTTTTACTACATTTTTTAACAGAAAATATACAAGTTTTAAATTATTCACTTGGCAATTATTTAAAACTGTTTAATTTCACTTAAATATTCAGGACAAACGGTTGCTGCACCGCCTGCCCTGAAAACTTTTATCAGAAATTATCTCTGAAGAATCTTTGGATTTTTTCCCACAGACCCATTTTTTTGCCTGAATCATTCAGTGCAATCGCACCGGTTCGGCTGGTTTGCTCACCCTCTTCGGCAGCATAGGCCGTCTGAAGCAGGCCGATCGCTGTTGAATAGCGTGGATTACGAATACGCTCGGATACGCCGCCCATTTCTTGTGGAACACCGATACGCGCCGGCAGGTTGAAGACTTCTTCCGCCAACTCAACAATACCGGTCAACATAGAAGCACCGCCGGTCAAAACGATACCGGAAGTCAGCACTTCTTCTGGGAAACCGGAGCGGCGCAATTCGTTCAGCGTCAACTCCAAAATTTCTTCTACACGCGGGCCGATGATTTCAGCCAATACACGGCGTGAAATTTGACGTGATTGACGGTCGCCAACGCTAGGAACTTCAATCATTTCGTCCAAGCCGTCCATAGTCGGAATCGCGGCACCGTAATGGATTTTGATGTACTCGGCTGCACTGTGCGGCGTACGCAAGGCTTGTGCCAAGTCTTTGGTAATCAAATCGCCGGCAACGGGAATAACCGCAGTATGGCGGATTGCACCATTGGTATAAACCGCAATGTCGGTTGTACCGCCACCGATATCGATGACGCACACACCCAAATCTTTTTCGTCTTCAGTCAAAACAGCATGACCGCTTGCCAAAGGCTGAAGCATGATTTGATCCATTTGCAGGCCGCAACGTTGGATACATTTTTGGATATTTTGCAAAGCAGTGTTCGCACCGGTAATGATGTGAACACGGGTATCCAAACGCACGCCGCTCATGCCGATAGGCTCTTTCACACCTGGCTGGTTGTCGATGATGTACTCTTGAACCACAGTATGCAAGATATTGTGATCAGGCGGAATATTGATAGCTTTGGCCGTTTCGATGGCACGATCGATGTCGGCTTGTGATACTTCGCCATCTTTAATTTTTACCACGCCTTGTGAATTCAGGCTGCGGATATGGTTACCGGCAATACCGGTGACGACGTGGGAAATTTTGGTATCTGCCATCAGCTCGGCATCTTCTACCGCCTGACGAATGGCTTGCGCGGTAGCGTCAATGTTGGTCACCATACCTGCACGCAGACCGCGTGAAGGGCTTTGACCCAAGCCAACAATGTGGATTTCGTTATCTTCCCGAATCTCACCGATTAAGGCGATGACCTTGGACGTACCAATGTCTAAGGCACTGATATATTTATTTTGTTGTTGTTCCATAATTGCTCGTTCGCTATGTTGTCTGACTGACGGTTTGATTATTTTTGAAACAAGATTGCTTCACGTCTAATCGGCTATTCACTGTCGGAAGGGTTTTCAGACGGCCTGTAACGGACTGAAAAACCATCCTTATAACGCATATCGACATACTCGATACGACTTTGTTTTTTACGCAGCAGCGACGGCCAAATCTGGGCAAACTGCTGCAAACGTTTAATTTCGTTTTCACGCCCCAAGCGCACGGTAATGCCGTTGTCCAATACAAGCAGCCATGCCGAACGCGGCGTGTAGATCAATTCTTTGATGGTCAGCTTCAACGGACTCAAAATACCGGAAAAGTCCGCATAATGTTTGACCATGTCTTTGCCTGTCCCCTGCTGCCCTTCAAATATAGGCAGGTCCTGTTTCAGGCTTGCGGCAAACACATTGCCCTTACTGTCGACCAAGCCGCCAGCACGCCAGTGTGCAACCGGCACGCGCTCGGTCAGGATAATTTCCACGGTTTCCGGAAAACGGCGGCGTACCATTGCCGAGTCAATCCAAGGCAATTCCTGAAAAGCGGCCTGCGCCGAATCAATATCGGCGCGGAACATATTACCCCTGATATGCTCTCGTGCAACAGTTTGCAATTCTTTGCTGGAGGCATATTTCAGCTTACCCTGAATGGCAATCTGTTTCACAGGGAAATATTTGGAATTGTAAAGCCAAGCTATGCCCGAACCTATCAGCAGAAAGGTCATCAGCAACAATAGCCGGCGGGTCAGCCGACCCAGTGCGCCTGCATCATCCCACATGAGCGGTCTTCAAAATCTCAATACACAAATCAGCAAAATCTACGCCGGTATGGCTTGCAGATTTTGGCACCAAACTATGGCTGGTCATACCAGGCAAGGTATTGATTTCCAACAGATACAGTTTACCGTCTGTATCTTTCAGAAAGTCCACGCGCAAACAGCCGTCCGCACCAATCGCCTGCGCGCCACGCACAGCCAGTTCGCGCATCAGGTTTTCCTCCGCCTCGCTCAAATCTTCCGACGGGCATTGATAAATCGTATCGTCACGGTTGTATTTGGCTTCGTAGTCGTAAAACTCGGTAGCCGGAATAATATGAATGCTCGGCAGGCCTTTGCCGTTCAATACCGGGCAAGAATATTCGCCGCCGCCGATAAAGCGTTCGGCAATGATTTCGCCCTGCAAGTGTTTCAATTCTTCGTAAACGCTTTTCAGACGGCCTTTTTCTTTTACTTTTACTACGCCGACGCTACTGCCTTCTGAGGCAGGTTTCACAAACATCGGCAGGCCCAATTTTTCTTCAACGGCATCAAAGTCGCTGTGGTCATGCAATACGGCAAACTCAGGAACAGGCAAGCCCACAGCCTGCCAAATCAGTTTGCAGCGGTATTTGTCCATACCCAACGCAGAAGCGGCCACACCGCTGCCGGTGTAAGGAATACCCATCAATTCCAACGCGCCTTGAATCGCGCCATCTTCGCCGAAAGTGCCGTGCAGAATATTGAAGGCCGTCTGAAAACCTTGTGTTTTCAATTCAGACAACGGGGTTTCTTTGGGGTCGAACGCATGGGCATCGACACCTTTGCTTTTCAAGGCAGCCAAAATAGCGGCGCCGCTATCCAGCGAAACTTCGCGCTCGCTGGAGAAGCCACCCATCAACACGGCCACTTTGCCAAAATTCTGCATAATTTCCACTTTCTTAAATACTGATACAGGCCGTCTGAATATTGTTCAGACGACCTATCTGTCCTCAAAGGCCAATATGCCTGTTTATTATGATTGTTTCGACAATTCCACCAATGCAGACGGAACGCGGTTGATGCTGCCGGCACCCATATTCAACACAACATCGCCGTCCTGCAAAACATTCAGCAGCATTTGCGGCAGATCGGCAACGTTTTCGCAGTAAATCGGCTCAAGTTTGCCCAATACGCGGATGGCGCGCGCCAAAGCGCGGGAGTCGGCCGCGGCAATCGGCTCTTCGCCTGCGGCATAAACTTCGGTCAACACCAGCGCATCAACGGTATTGAGGACTTTGGTGAAGTCTTCAAACAAATCGCGTGTACGGGTATAGCGGTGTGGTTGGAAAGCCAAGACCAAGCGTTTTTCAGGGTATGCACCGCGTGCGGCGGCCAGAGTTGCCGCCATTTCGACAGGATGATGGCCATAATCGTCCACCAGCAGCGCGGTTCCGCCGTTTGGCAATTTGATGTCGCCATATTTTTGGAAGCGGCGGCCGACACCTTCAAAGCCGAGCAAGCCTTTTTGAATGGCCTCAACCGATGCACCAACTTCCAGCGCAACGCCGATAGCCGCCAACGCATTGAGGACGTTGTGGCGGCCGGGCATATTCAAAACAACTTCAAACGGCTCTTGCTCATGCCCTTTCATTTGAACATGAACGGTAAATTTCATTTGCGCGCCAACGTTTTCAATATCGGTCGCGTAGATATCGGCAGTATCGTCCAAGCCGTAAGTGGCGTAAGGCTTGCTCACTTTGGGCAAAATCGCGCGGACGTGTTCGCTGTCGATACACAAGAATGCCTTACCGTAAAACGGCATACGGTGGATGAAATCCACAAACGCCTGATGCAACTTCTCAACGCTGTGGCCGTAAGTGTCCATATGGTCTTCATCGATATTGGTCACGACGGACATAATCGGCGTCAGATACAGAAAAGAAGCATCGGATTCGTCGGCTTCTGCGACGATGTATTCGCCTTTACCCAAACGGGCGTTGGTACCAGCGGCATTGAGCTTGCCGCCGATAACGAAAGTCGGGTCGAGTCCTGCCGCGCCGAGGATGGAAGCGGTCAGGCTGGTGGTTGTGGTTTTGCCGTGCGTACCGGCAATAGCGATACCATCGCGGAAGCGCATTAATTCTGCCAACATCAACGCGCGCGGAATGACGGGGATTTGCTGTTCCAACGCGGCAACAACCTCAGGATTGTCTTTTTTAACCGCAGTAGAGGTAACAACCACGTCGGCGCCATTGACGTGTTCGGCAGTATGACCTGGGTAAACTTGGATGCCGAGAGCGCTCAAATGCTCAGTAACGGCATTACGCGCCTGATCCGAACCGGAAACTTTAAAGCCCAAATTGTGTAAAACTTCGGCAATACCGCTCATGCCGACGCCGCCGATTCCGACAAAATGGATGTTGGTCACTCGATTTTTCATCATAACGTTGCGTTCCGGTTGGTTTTTAGTGCGTAAAAGCGTTATTTTAAAGGGCTATCCGCTTCTGCGCTATGCTTTTATTGTAAAGGAATTTTAACAAAAGCAATAAAGGCCGTCTGAAACGCCGTTAATCAACTTTTCAGACGGCCTTGAACAAAGTCTGCCTGCTTATTCGGTACAGGATATGGCGACCTCCGCCACATCGTCCGCACTGTGCGGCAGTGCCAAGGTACGGGCATTTTTCGCCCATTTCAGGCATTTTTCACGGTTTAATCCGCCGAGGATTTCGGCCAGTTTTTCTGCCGTCAGTTGAGTTTGCGGCAGCAGTAAACCAGCTTCAGCCTGCACCATAAAGCGCGCATTGGCTGTTTGATGGTCGTCCACTGCGTGAGGATACGGCACCAGCAATGCGCCCAAACCGGCAGCCGTCAACTCGGCAATCGTCAGCGCACCGGCACGGCAAATTACCAAATCGGCATCGCGGTAGGCGGATACCATATCGGTAATAAATTCGACGCACTCGGCTTGCACACCCAATGCATCATAATCCGCCTGCAGGTTACCCAATTTATTGCGGCCGGACTGATGATACATTTGCGGACGGGCCGCCTCAGGCAATAATGCCAAAGCTTGCGGAACGGTTTTGTTCAACACATCCGCACCCAAACTGCCGCCCACCACCAAAACTTTCAGACGGCCTTGACGGTTTTCAAAGCGTTCTTCAGGTACAGGCAATGCCGCAATATCGGCACGGACAGGGTTACCCACCAATCCGCCTTCATGTTGAAAGGCTTTGGGGAAAGCATACAGAACACGTTTTGCCCAACGCGACAGTTGGCGGTTGGACAAACCGGCTACGGCGTTTTGCTCGTGAATCACAATCGGCACACCGGAAATTTTTGCCGCCAAGCCGCCGGGGAAAGTAACGAAACCGCCAAAACCGATAACGCACTCGACACGGTGTTTCTTAATAATCTGCTGCGCCGCGCGGACGGTTTTATACAACGTAAACGGCAACATCAGCTTACGCTTGATACCATTGCCGCGGATACCTTTAATAGCCAGCGTTTCCAAGCGTATGCCGTATTGCGGCACGATACGCTCTTCCATCGAATCCTGACTGCCCAGCCAAATCACATGATGGCCGCGCTTTTGCAGCGACTCGGCAACCGCCAATGCAGGGAAAATATGACCGCCCGTACCGCCGGCCATCAGCATAAAAGTTTTACCGCTCATGGTTTTACTCCACCGAATAACCGCGCATTTTTTGGCGGTTTTCATAATCAATGCGCAATAACAAAGTAATGCACACCAGCATGATAAAGACAGCCGAACCACCGTAAGACATAAACGGCAAAGTCAGGCCTTTAGTAGGCAGGATACCGATGTTTACACCGATATTGAAGAAACTTTGAATACCAATCCAAATACCGATACCGTTGGCAATGTACGCGCTGAACATCAAGCCCGAATCACGCGCCTGCTTGCCGATGGAAAACGCGCGCCACACCAGCCAGCCGTAGCAGAACACCAAAACTAGCATCCCGACAAAGCCAAATTCTTCACCGATAACGGCAAAAATAAAGTCCGTATGCGCTTCAGGCAGATAGAAACGTTTTTCCAAACTCGCACCCAAGCCCTCGCCAAACCAGCCGCCGCGCGCAATCGCCATCAAGGAATGTGTCAGCTGATAGCCTTTACCCAGAGGATCGCTCCAAGGGTCCAAAAACGCCGCCACACGCGCCATACGGTAAGGCGCAGCCAAAATCAGCAAGCCCATACCGCTCACAACGGTCGCCACCAATACGGCAAAATACTTCCACGGAAAACCTGCCAAAAACAGCATACCCATGGTAATTACGACAATCACGACAAACGAGCCAAAGTCCGGCTGACCCATAATCAAAACCAAACCGACCGCCACCAACATAATCGGCAGAATCAAGGTCTTAAACTTGCGGAAGCGTTCCTTTACCCTTACCCAAGCTTCACTTTTAAAAGGGCTGCACACCAAATCGCCAATACCGGTAAACAAAGACGACCAACCCAAAGAATCCAAATCGCGCAACATTTCCTCACGGCGCGTAAACAGGCTGGACAAGTACAAGACTGTCGCCAATTTGAAAAATTCAGTCGGTTGCAAGTTGAGCGGTCCGATATGAATCCAGCGCGTCGCGCCGTTAATCTCGCGGCCGACAAACAAAACCAGCAGCAACAGCAAACCCGAAACAGCAAAATAAAACGGAATAATCCGCCGCCAGAAGCTCATCTTCAGCAGGAAAAGCGGCAAGCATATAGCCACCGTAAACAGGATAAACATTGCCTGCTTAGACACAAAAGAAAACTGACTGCCCCCTTCCGATGCCGCATACGCAATAGAAGCCGAATAAATCATAATCAGGCTGAAGACCGTCATTAAGACGACCATCCACAAGAGAGAAACATCAAACTTCCGACCATCGCGCGCAATCGGCCGGTCAAGCATTTTGGAAAGACTAATCATGAAAACATCCGTAACGGCTTGAATAAAATATTCAGACGGCCTGCTAATGGGCAAGAGGCCGTCTGAAAAAATGAATTAACGTTATTTTAAAGGTTTATTTCCAAACCAACAATTCAGAATCTTTAAAGATGCCGGATTCCGACGTTCTTTGCGCCCTCCCCTACCCTTTGATACCGGCAAAAGGCCGTCTGAAAACGCTTTTATGTTCTCAGACGGCCTTGTATAAATTTTTTCTTCAGAAAAATAGGCTACTTTTTATCCAATACAAACCCTAAGCCAACTGCGGTATTTCCGCCCACGGCTGTATCTGTTCCAACTGCGCTGCAAGGCGGAGCAGCGTGTCTTCGCGTCCGTGAGCGGCGGCAAACTGAGTACCGACGGGCAGCTCGTTATGCCGGTAAAGCGGCACGCTCATGGCGGGGTTGCCGCTCATGTTCAGCGGCGACGTATAACCGACGTATTGCAGCGCGGCGGCGGCTTCTTTTTCTAAAAACGGGTTGTTTTTCAACAGAAAACCCAAGCGCAGCGTGCCAAACAGCAGGCGCATGGCTTTTTGTGCGGCGGGCGGCGGCATCATCTCGCCGATTTTCGGCGTGGTGCGCGGGCAGACGGGCGTCATCAACACGTCGTAGCGTGTGAAAAATGCTTTGGCGGCACGTTCCTGCGCCAGCATCACGTCGCGCGCCCATGCCATTTCGCCCGCACTGATTTGCCGCCCCTGCACAATCATTGCCCACGTTGTCGGTTCAAGCAGGCAGTGCGGTAGTTTTTGTCCGGTTTCGTATTGATATTGGTAGAACAGTTTTGCCGTTTCGCCCATGACGATGATGCGGGCGGCGCGGTTGAGCTGTTCGGGCAGCGCGAAATCGGGCGTGGCTTCTTCCAATTCGTGTCCCGCGTCTTGCATCAGTTTCAAACTATGGGCGAACGCGGCTTCCGTGCCTTCGTCGTTACCGCCGCCAAACCATGTCTGTTTCCAAAAAGCGATTTTCAGACGACCTGTTTCTAGTTTCAGGCTGCCTGCAAAACCGTTTTCGGGCGGCGGCGGGCAGGCATACAGGGCGCGGGCTTGGGTTTGGGCGGCGATGTCCAGTAAAACCGCGCTGTCGCGCACGCTGCGGGTCAACACATGGTCGCATACCAAACCTTGCCATGCCTCCGATGCGTTCGGCGCGTAACTGCTGCGGCCGCGCGTGGGTTTCAGCCCGAACACGCCGCAGTTGTGCGCGGGTAAGCGAATGGAGCCGCCACCGTCGCTGCCGTGCGCTGCGGGTACGACGCCCGAAGCCACTGCCGCCGCCGCGCCTCCGCTGCTGCCGCCCGCGGTGTAATCCAAATGCCACGGATTGCGCGTGATGCCGTAAATTTCGGTTTCGGTAACGGGATACGAGCCCCATTCGGGCGTAGTGGTTTTGCCGAACACGCGCAGCCCCGCATCGAGATAGGCTTGGGTCAAATCGCTGTTTTGTTTGGCAATGTAATGCTGCATCATACGCGAACCCGACCATGTCGGCGCGCCTTCCCAATCCGCCAGCAAGTCTTTGAGCAAAAACGGTACGCCCGCCAGCGGCGTATCGGCATTTTCAGACGACCCCTGCCACGCCGCCGCGCGTTCGCGCAGATCGTGCGCCAACAGATTGAGCTTGGGATTGACTTCGTCCAAGCGGTTTAAAGCAGCCTGCAACACTTCATCGGCGGAGACTTCTTTTTTGCGGATCAGCTCTGCCAAACCGACGGCATCGTAACGGATGTAGTCTTGAAAATTCATGGGTTTTCCTTTCGGATTGATAAACACACGTTTTGTCAGTCAGGCATAGCTACCTGCCATGGTAAAGCGTTTAATGTATTTAGCTTCCAGGGTTGTTGCAGTTTACTGAAAGAATATGCACATGGAGAAGCCCGCTAAATGTCTTGGTGGTAGTTTAGGGAATTTTACAAAGATCTCAACCTATGTTTACTACCATCCTCTCCACAGAATTTTACCTGATCGAATACTATCAATTTGTTCTTTATCCAATACCTCATTGGCATGTTTCATAAATTCTCTACGCCATACAGGTAACCAGACATATTTTGCATTAGTACTGTAACCCATATGTTCGGGGGTATACAGCAATTCCGCTAACACTTCTTTATCAGTAATAATTTTCTCCTCATAAGCTTTATTGGCTGTTTTCAACAGGTAGATATGATCTTTCATTGAAGCAAAATGCATCAACATAATAGCGTATGCTTTTTGGGATTGGTCAAACTCCTTGGACTTAATAACATAAGCCGCATCACAAACATACGGAGATGGATTATCCAATATTTCAGCTTTTAACAGCGTATATACAGATATATCCCTTGTAGGATAGTTCCATGTAACAGGCGCAAACAACCCCTTTTCCTTATTAATTTTTCTAACACGTTCTTCTGACAGATCATCTATAAATTGGAAAAAATCATTGTTTAGGTTTATATACTGACAAGACCGTGTATCTATTTCACTATAGCCCCAAAAAACAAATAATAGGATAAAAGGAGTTGTAGTCAAAAGTTTTCGAGTTAACTTCATCATTTTTTATATGGCTTATATTTCAAACAGTAACACCGGATAAAGAAAAAGAAACAAATTTATCGTTGCTGCAAAAAGGTCGTCTGAAACCACCTTGACGTTTTCAGACGACCTTTGAGGCAATAGCGCACAAGGTTTACGGCAGAATCTCAATTTCCGCGTTGTGTTTTACACTGCGGTAGAGTTCGTCGACTTCTTCGTCCGTTACCGCGATGCAGCCGTTGGTCCAGTCTTTTTGCAGGTGTTTTTTACCGATAAAACCCCAGCCGTTTTTCATGCCGTGGATTTTAATCAACCCGCCCGGGCTTTTGCCTTGTGCCGCCGCGTAGGCTTTGTCGGCTTCGTTGGGATAGGAAACGCCGAGGTTTTTATGGTAGCCGCTATTGGGATTACGCTCATTGATGCGGTATTTTCCTTCGGGCGTTTTGCCGTCGCCTTCAAACTGTTTATGCCCGACCGGTTGCTTGCCCAACGAAATAGGATAGGTTTTCAGCAACCTGCCTTGCGAGTACGCCGACATGGTGCGTTTGCTTTTATACACGACCAATCTGTCGATAACCGCATTTTCAGGCAACGGCGCTTCACTTGACATGGTAACAGTTGTCGTGGAACGAATCGGCGCGGCAAACCAAACTACTGAAGCGGCGACAGCCAAAAGCACAGCTGCCGACAAGCCGATTTTCAACCCGACTTTCATCTTTCAGACGGCCTTACAAAGCTTTGAACGCTTCGATAAACACTTCCGAACGGTGCGCATAGCCTTTGAACATATCAAAGCTCGCACAAGCAGGGCTGAGCAACACAATATCGCCCGCTTCGGCTTGGGCGTATGCCGTCTGAACTGCTTCTTCCAAAGTGGCGCAGTCGGTCATATTCAAGCCGCAGCCGTCCAAATCGCGGCGGATTTGCGGAGCATCGACGCCGATCAGGAACACGCCTTTTGCCTTGCCGACAAGCGCGTCGCGCAGGGGCGTGAAGTCCTGCCCTTTGCCCATGCCGCCCAAAATCACGAAGAGCGGATTTTGCAAACCGGCAATCGCGGCGGCGGTCGCGCCGACATTCGTGCCTTTGCTGTCGTCGATAAACACCACGCCGTTTTTCTCGCCGATTTTTTCCACTCGGTGCGGCAGGCCTTGGAAGGTTTTGACTTGTTCGAGCAATGCCTCGCGCGGCAAACCGACAGCCTCGCACAAAGCCACGGCAGCCATAACATTGGCGGCATTGTGCAAGCCTTGCAGCGGGATGTCTTGCGTGGCAATCAAATCTTCATTGCCTTGTTTCAGGCGGCCTGTCTCCCGTTCCAACCAAAAATCGGCTTCGTGTTCCAAAGAAAACCATTTCACCTCGCGCCCTGCCCGTTTCATCGCACGACAGAACACGTCGTCCGCATTCAAAACCTGCACGCCATCGCCACGGAAAATCTTATCCTTGGTATGCGCATAGTCGAGCAAGTCGTCGTAGCGGTCGAGATGGTCTTCGGAAATGTTCAGCACCGTCGCCGCAGTCGGGCGCAGGCTTTCGGTGTTTTCCAATTGGAAGCTGGAAAGCTCCAACACCCACACGTCCGCTTTTTTGCCTTCGCGCTGCAATTCCGCCTCCAAAACCGGCGTGCCGATATTGCCCGCGATAACGGTATCCAGCCCGCACTTGATGCAGAGATAGCCCACCAGGCTCGTTACTGTGGTTTTACCGTTGCTGCCGGTAATCGCAATCACTTTGTCGCCACGACGGTTCACAATGTCCGCCAGCAATTCGATGTCGCCCAACACGCGCCCGCCGTTTTGCTTGAACGCTTCAATATCTGGCTGCCGCTCGCTGATGCCGGGACTGAGCGCCAAAATATCGAAACCGTTATCCAGCGCATCTTTCATGCGACCCGTGTAAAACACCAGCCCGTCAAACATCTTACCGATTTGCGACACGCGCTCAGCTTTCAGCTCCGCATCATACGCAGCAACCTCCGCACCGTTTTTGCGCAGGTAGGCAATCATGGAAATACCCGTGCCACCAAGCCCGGCGACGAGGATTTTTTTGTTTTGAAAAGTCATTTTGGTTTTGTCCTAAGTTTTTTCAGACGGCCTTTGAATAAGGATTCAATATCCTGCCTGATTTAATATGCGATAAGCATCGCAACCTCGTTGCAATCCATTATTACAAGCCTTACCAAACCACTCTTTGGTGATCTTATAGTTCTGACGAACACCTTCTCCTTTGGCATACATCACACCCAAATTATATTGGGCTTCTGCAAGCCCTTGTTCTGCTGCCTTGCGATACCACTGCACTGCCTGTGCATAGTCTTGACTGGCTCCTTGTCCTTCCTCATACATCACACCCAAATTAGATTGGGCATCGGCATACCCTTGCTCTGCCGCCTTGCGATACCACTGCACTGCTTGTGTATAGTCCTGACGGACTCCTTTACCTTTTTCATACGCCACACCCAAATTATATTGGGCTTTAGCATACCCTTGTTCTGCCGCCTTGCGATACCATTTGACCGCTTCAACATAGTTTTTGCGGACACCTTGCCCATCGTAATACATCACACCCAAATTATATTGGGCTTCTGCATCCCCTTGTTCTGCCGCCTTGCGATACCACTGCACCGCCTGTGCATCATCTTGACGGACTCCTTGCCCATTGTCGTACATCACACCCAAATTATATTGGGCTTTTACATACCCTTGTTCTGCCGCCTTGCGATACCACTGCACCGCCTGTGCATCATCTTGACGAACTCCTTGCCCATTGTCGTACATCACACCCAAATTATATTGGGCTTTTGCATCCCCTTGTTCTGCCGCCTTGCGATACCACTGCACCGCCTGTGTATAGTCCTGACGAACTCCTTGCCCATTGTAGTACATCAAACCCAAATTAAATTGGGCTTTAGCATACCCTTGCTCTGCAGCTTGAAGCGTTTTCTTAAAATCCGGTACATTATCAGCCCAAACTGCCTGCACCAAGCCCAAAGATAACAGGGCTACCATCATTTTTTTTAATAATTTATTCATTCTAAAATCCATTTCTTTCAAATTATTATTTCTGTTTTATCCTAGTTTTTCAGACGACGTTTTATTTCTTTCTCGGTTTTGCCTGACGATAGCCGTTACCGACATTTTTACCTGTATTGATACAAATGCGCCCTTCACATATGTAGGCATCCGACTCAGCAAATGCTTTGGCAGTTTCAATGGCATGTTCATAACTCTCCAATTCCGCACGCCTATCAGCCAAATCAACAACCGTATATCGCACCACCACAAACAATATAATGACAGCAATAACTAATACTACGCCTATGCCGATATACCAGCTTTTGATAATTTTATTGAGTTTTCCCACTTCACGATTTAATTCATCAACTGCCTTCTTATACCCTTCACTTGCTAAGCCCAACGACTGCTCAGTTTCTTGTCGGATAGTCTTCCCTGCATTGTCAACTATATTACCAACCTGTCGTCTGAACCGGTCAGACTCCTCCGACAAAGCACGCTGTTGCTCATTAATTCGGCCATTAATTTTCTTCCCCTGTTCGATAACGTCCGCCCGCAACATTACCAACACCTTTATAGCCTCATCAAATTTCTTATCGTCCATTTAAACCTTCCCTGATATACGGATTTAAAGCGTTCTGACCATTGCCCGGCTTGAATGTACCAACTCCTGTTGCCGCTCCAATTCCTGCTGTTCTTTATATTCAGCCAACAGATTTTCTCCCTGCCTCAGCATACGCTGACCTTCTTCCGACTGCGCCAGACTTTTACCCAACGCATCCAACTGACTACTGTCCGCAGACAAAACTGCAGCGTATAAATCACTGCCGTTCAAATTGTTCCAGTCAGGCAAATTATAGTTGAAAGAGGACTTATCTTGAATTTGTTTGACAGGCTCTCCATTTATATCAGTGACCGTCTCACTTTCCACTGGCAAACCACGTTCATCTTGACGCAAATAATCAGTATTTACCGTCTTGATAGTTTCGTTTTTTTCGTCGTAAGTTTTGACTGTTTTACCTATAAGGTTGCCATCTTGGTCGTAATGATTGGTTTGAGAATTGATGGGATTAGGTACAGAAACAAACATTGAATCACCGATATAATCAGGTCTTATTGGCTCATTATGAAATTTACTGACTATTTCGTTGGACATCGTTACAGCCAAATATTCAGGAGCGTTATAAAATTTATGTTTCACGTCATCTGATGCAAAAGGCTTGTTATAACTGTCCATTTCAACATCAGATTTTGCCAAATTAGGATCAGTTGCATGAACCAACTCATGAAACAAAACATTAGCAGCAGATTGGACTCCTAATGAAACTTTTTTCCCATTAATTTCAGAAAAAATCTCTGCCGATTGATTAGGGTTCCAAAAGATAATCCCATCAGTATTATTGGGTCTTAGTGGATAAAAAGTGTTATCTCCCTCTTTAAAGATTACGATATGAATACCCATATCAGAAGCATTTTGAATCAACGAATTAGCTTTTTCATTTTGCTGCAAATATTGCAAAGCCAAGTCTAATTTTTTGACATCATCCGAATCTGCAGGCATTAAAGCATTCACTTTTGTTTTATCAAACTCTTTCGTCTCATTATTGTAAGCGTTATTTTCTATTAAAACTCTCCCAAAAGTTTCCTCATTTTGCACACTGGCAACAAAACCTTTTTTATTAAAATCCACACCGCTTGTCATAAACAGCTCCAACTTAAATTAATCATTTCAGGATATTTTGATTTGGATCGATCGTGTTAAATAACTCTTTTAATCCTTTTGAATCCAATAAAATCAAAAATCTCTCATCATTCTTAATAATTTTACTGAATAAAAAATCTTCTCCCGCTGCTGCCTCTCGAGTAAGTATTTGGACAGAATGGGTGTTATACTTAATTTCAATCAATATCAAATATACTGAATCAAATTTATCATAAGGATTTAATGTACTTTTAATTCTATTAAAACCAGAGAAAAAATGAGAAAAGTCTTTTGGTTCTAAACGGTAATGGACAGATTTTGTACCAAATAAGTCCTTATAACCCAAACCTTCCCCTACTCTTTGTTTAATTTGCTCAGCAGTAGAAATGGGCGAAAATGATTCAACAAATCCATAGAGAGCATATACATCGATAGATTTAACACCCTCACTAGGAATTTGTATCACCTCATCTAATTTTTTTGTATTCTTAGCAAAATAAGTATTCATATTCATATTATGCAACTCCTGTTTTTTCGAAATGTTTATATCTTTTACCAAAGTTTCTGTTTGGCAAGCTGATAATGTTATACAAAAACTAATTCCAAGTAGAAATCTCAACATAACTATCCTTTCTTATATCTTTTCCACAATTTTAAAAATATAGATAACTGGGAATTTCAAAAACTTCTCCGCAACGGCTCACTCCATAATAGCTTCTTGTTTTTTCAATTTTCTGATAAACACGCTTTTGTTCTTCATACATTTTAAAATTTGGCCTTATTTGCCAATACTCCAACATTACATATCCATAAAATTTCCCAGTGAATTTATAGACATATTTAACCGGACCGCTACCGTCATTAATATCACCTATATATACATGACAGCAATCATCATTAAATGATTTAAAATTAGCAATATCAAAAGTCTCAGAATTTTTAGAAAAATCTTGATTTTTTTTATACCCACCCAAAGAAATATCTGAACCCTTATTTATCAACAAAATTATTGCATCATTAACCATTTTTTCTTTTGAATATTCAGAAAAATACTTTCTGTCCCTAATGCAATATCCTTTATCTACGATTTGCGACATACCCATATATAAAATTAACGGGGTAACAATGATTAAAATTGCTATACCTCGCTGCACTTTTATAGGAAGTGTGCACGTATATTTATAAATTCTCCATACGATGTACACAATAATAGGAAAAAAGACTATTCCAACTAACCACATCAGCATTATTCCTACAACATCCATATTACCTCTTGTTTTAGCCGTAGGCTGGATTCAGAATCCGACCTTTTCATGATTTGAGTTTAAAGTCCCCCTTTATCATGATGATTAATCTATTTTTACATTTGCTATCACAATCACTTTTCAGACGACCTCAACCTTCAAAATAACTATCCACGCCATACTGCTTTAAAACGTTTTTCAATTCGGGAATGCGGATTACGGGATCGACCGCCATCGGCGGCATAGGCGGTTCGATACCGTCTTCGTTTTGGTTACGGCACCAATCTGCCATGGCAAAAACTTGGATTAAAACCGGCTCGGCAAGTGCTTTATCGATGTCCAGTTCGCTCATGGCTTGGGCAAAGCAGGCGATCCATTCGTTGCGGACTTGTACGTTGACGGCAAAAGGCATGTGGCGGGCTCGCAGTTGGGGATGGCCGTATTTTTCGACAAAGAGTTGCGGGCCGCCGAGCCAGCCGCTGAAAAATTCGTAGAGCTTTTCGCGTATCAGGGTCATGTCTTCGCCGTGCATTTGGCGTAAGGCTTGGTATTGCGGCTCAAGTTCCATCAAGTCGTAGAAACGGTCGGTCAGTGTGCGGATACCAGTTGCGCCGCCAAAAGATTGGTACATGTTTGGAGACTTTCTGTGTGGATTATTACGGGATTTATTTTGAGACGTAGGATTCAGGCAAGCATGCTTACCTTACATAATGGCCGTCTGAAAGTTTCAGACGGCCTTTGGAGATTTAGCGGATTTTGAGGGTACTTAAACCAATCAGCACCAAGACGATGGTGATAATCCAGAAACGGACGACGACTTGGGTTTCTTTCCAGCCTTTTTGTTCGTAATGGTGATGAATCGGCGCCATCAGGAAGATGCGTTTTTTGGTGCGTTTGTACCAACCGACTTGCAACATAACGGAAATGGCTTCAACAACAAACAAACCGCCCATAATGACGAGGACAAATTCTTGGCGGATGATGACGGCAACGGTACCAAGCGCCGCGCCAAGCGCGAGCGCGCCGACGTCGCCCATAAAGACTTGCGCGGGATAGGCGTTAAACCACAAAAAGCCGAGACACGCGCCACACATGGCGGTACAGAAAATCACCACTTCGTTCGCGCCCGCAACGTAAGGCAATTGCAGGTATTGTGCAAATTGGGAGTGGCCGCTGGCATAGGCAAAGATGGCAAGACCGGCTGCGACAAGTACAACGGGGAATGCGGCTAAGCCGTCCAATCCGTCGGTCAGGTTAACGGCATTGGATGTGCCGACGATGGTCAGGTAGGACAATACCAAGAAGCCGACTACGCCAAGCGGCAAGGCAACTTGTTTGAAGAAGGGAACAATCAGGATATTGTTGGCGGAATTTGTAGCAAGGTAGAACAATGCTAAACCGGCGATGATGGCAACGCTGGACTGCCACACCATTTTGAATTTGGCAGACACGCCGTTAGGGTCTTTATAAACCACTTTACGCCAATCGTCGTAAAAACCGAGTGCGCCGGTAGCAAGCAAGACGCCTAAGAGAATCCAAATATAAGGATTTGCCCAGTTGCCCCACAAGATTGTGGACACGGTTATGGCGGTCAAAATCAGCGATCCGCCCATGGTTGGCGTACCGTTTTTGATCAGGTGGGTTTGAGGGCCATCGGTACGGACGGCTTGGCCTACTTTAAGCGCAGTCAGTTTGCGGATGGTCCACGGACCAAGCAATAGGGAAAACGCCAAAGCAGTCAAAGCCGCCATCACGGCACGAAATGTGGTGTATTGAAAAATATTCAGACCGGTTAACCAGTTACTGAAATGTGCGAGCCATAAAAACATGGGGCTTCCTTTTTTGTTTTTGTTGTTACAGCGGGCTTATGCCCAATTAAAAATAAATCGGTATGCCGTCTGAAATTGCAGACGGCCTTGTTGAGTAAGATTATTTCTCTACCACGCAAATCGGATAGTTTCCAGGATTCTTTCCGCCACCCAAATCCAAGCAGGTATCTTCATAAATAAATGCCTGTACTTTCATTCCAGCATAAAACGCGGCAATCAGCAAACCAGCCAATAGTAAAATCTTTTTCATATTTCAGACGGCCTTTTACGCAGTTGTTGTTGCCAACACCTCGACCACTTCTTCCATCTTCATAAAGCGCGAGCCTTTGACCAATACAGTAGCGCGTTCAGGCAAATCATGGCTCAACACTTGAATCAAAGGATCTTTGTCTGCAAACCACAAACCTTCCGCGCCAAATGTTTCCGCCGCTTCGACGCTGTTGTCGCCGACAAAATAAGCCGCTTCGATGCCTTGGTCGCGGGCGTACGCGCCGACTTCGGCGTGCATGGCTGCGGCCTCATCCTCACCCAATTCGCCCATATCGCCCATCACAAAAATACGCGGCGCAGGCATAGCGGCGAGCACATCAATAGCGGCTTTCATGCTGTCAGGGTTGGCATTATAAGTATCGTCAATCAAAGTCGCGCCTTTAATGCCTTGCTTGATATTCAGACGGCCTTTGATATTACTGAAATTTTTCAGGCCGTCTGAAACTTCGGCAAGGCTCAAACCTGCCGCCAAAGCCAGAGCCGCCGCTGCTACGGCATTATGCACATTGTGACGGCCGGGGACTGGTAGTACCACGGCAACACGTTCATTGTCACGCACCAAATCAAACGTACAAGACAACGGTTTCAACTCAACATTTTCTGCATGGACATCGCCACTGGCAATGCCGAAAGTCTGAGCGTTCAATTGCGCAGTAGCGGCTTCAAATGTAGCGATATTGGCATCTTCGCACGGAATCAGCGCAATGCCGTCTGAAAGCAAACCTTCGTAGATTTCACTTTTGGCTTTGGCAATGTCGCCGACACCATCAAAACCGCAACCGACATGCGCGCGCAAAGCGTTATTGACCAGAGCGACATTCGGACCGGCGATTCGGGTCAACAAAGACAATTCGCCAAAATGGTTCATGCCCATTTCAATGACGGCATAGCGGTGTTTTTCGTTCAGTTTCAACAAAGTCAGCGGCAGGCCGATATGGTTGTTGAAATTACCGGCAGTCGCCAACACGGCTTCATCACCGAATCGATGACGCAATACACCGGCCAACATCTCTTTAACCGTCGTTTTGCCGGAAGAGCCGGTAATGCCAAAGACAAACGGATTCACATTTTCACGCCACGCCTTCGCCAGTTTTTGCAAAGCCACAAGCGTATCGTCAACCTTCAATGCGCCTTCCAGAGCCGCGCAATCTTCGCGCGAAACCACAACTGCCGTTGCCCCCGCTGCCAACACATCTTCAACAAAATCATGCGCGTCAAAGCGCTCTCCGGCAAGCGCGAAAAATACATCGCCATCCTGAATATCGCGGCTGTCTGTAACGATACGCGAAACAGGTTGATTTTCAGACGGCATCGGAAGGTTGAGGGTCTGACAAATAAAATTAAGGTCTAGTGGTTTCATGATTGTGTTTCTTGTCCTTGTTCTAACGGCTCCACATTTTTATCCGTATTTTGGGAAACCATTTTTAAATGACGATAATTACGTCCTGCCAGCACAATAAAAAGAATAGCGGCAAAATTTACACCGACAGTAAGCTTATGTACCGTAAGGCTAAATAATAATTGCAGTACACTTTCTATATAATACGTAAAAGAAAATGCCTCTCCTACAAAGACTATTTGCAACAAGCATGGCGTGTACACATATATCATTCTATTAAAACCTATTTCACGGAATTTAAACGCATTCCATGCTGCAGACAACGCCAACACACCCAAAATGAAAAGTAAAATCCCAAAAAACACAGCCCATGCTATGTTGTTAATCAGTCCTTGCACACTCTGAATTGATGCCAGAATCAACCAAACCACGCCCTGCACAAAAGTCAGCCATGCCATAAATTTGCCGCTTTTGGGCAATTTTTTATATTCAGGAAATGTATTGGAAAACCAACTTTTCATACTACAAATCACTTTCTCTTATCAACTGCCGATTTTCCCGTACTGCTGGTAATCGGAAAAACACAATACAATGGTTTTACCGTTTTGTCGGTAGGGGTGGCAAAGGCTGTAATTACCGTCTTTTGCCTCATAACGTATTTCATTTGTTTGTCCGGCAAATATTCTTTGCAAGTATTCACGCTCGCTCAGATTTGGGGCATAAAGATATTGCGTTTTGCTGATTATTTCTTTATTGCCATTCCGAGTAACGACAAAACCATTATCATCGCCTACTCCCTGAGCATTGGGTGTCTGCTCATCAATCCCGCTTAAATAGGAATCGGCTGAGAAAGCCAGATAAACCTGTTTATTACCTATCGTATCCGGCACAATCACCGTAGCGGCTTTAAAGGCAGAATCTTCCTTCGACATCAGCTCAAGAATTAACGCCGCTTTTTTGATGTACGCCAAGTCAAAACGATAATCTGCCAACGCATTGATTTGCGATGGATTATCCTTGACGATACGCTCTAGAGATTGAGTCAAAATCTGACGTTTTTTCTGAACAGTCAGATAATTTCCGCCAAATAACAGGGCTGCTAAAACGGGAAACACTGCCAACAACAAATATAAGGTTTTCCGGCCACCTTTGCTTTCTTCCTCTTGTCCTCGCTCGGCAATACGGGTCAAATTCAGCATGATGTTCAGTATCAAGGCACCCGCCATCACGGCAAAAATTCCCAAAATACTCATCAGGAAAATTTCCGTAATGTATTCGCGGAATACCTTAAGCCCGAAAACATTGGATAAAATCAGAACAAATACCCAATACACCAGCAGCACGACTGCCACCATACCGACGATATTCGTTGCCTTAACCAATTTCTTTGCGTTCATATTCTCAAATCTTGTTCAGACGGCCTATCTGTTCTGATTAATCAGCGGATACGGATTCACCGCGCCGTTCGGCAGATACACGCCGTAATGCAGGTGGGCCGGTGTGGTTCTGGCGTTGCCGGTTTTGCCGACATAGCCGATGACCTGCCCTTCTTTTACTCGTTCATACAGACGGATACGGGCAAATTTATTGAGGTGGGCATAGTAATGCCAAGCACCCGGCCCTTGGATACCGATAACTTTACCGCCCAATCGGTTGCGCCCGATTTTGGTTACGATGCCGGGTGTAGTACTGCGTATCGGCGTGTTTTTCTTAGCAAAAATATCCACACCTTCATGCCTGCGCCCCTGACTGCGCGCCGCGCCCCAAGTGTCGTCAAAACGCTTGCCTTTGACAGGATTGGGCAGGCTTTGCTCGGCCGGAGGCTGTTGCGCCCTCAACTGCTCGATTTCGGCAGTAGGGCGCGGAAGTTGTTTGGTGGTACAGCCTGCGAATAAAACTACGGCTGCACTGATTAATAAGGTTTTTGTCGGCATTTTCAGCATCAAATCGGTCTCCTTGTTGTTCAGACGGCCTTGTTAAAAAGTCCTCCGAAACAAACAACTGTGATGGGTTTAATGGCTGACGTGCCGTAATGCGTGTGTCGTTTTGCTTTTATTGTATATGTTTAAATCTTTTTCAGACGGCCTTAAGGTTTCGGGCCGTCTGAACATTTGCGATATGGTCTATCCGCGCGCTGCCAATGCTTTTTCTGCGATTTCAAAATCGGAGAAATGGTGCTTCACGCCTTGTACATCCTGATAGTTTTCATGCCCTTTACCGGCAATCAGAATGATGTCGTTTGCGGCAGCCTGCTCAACCGCATAACGGATGGCAACGGCACGATCAACTTCGACGCGTTCAGGATGAGGCACGGCAGGCAAAATATCGTTGATGATGTCTTGAGGATTTTCCAAGCGTGGGTTGTCGCTGGTTACGACAACTTTATCGGCACCCTGCACGGCTGCCGCACCCATCAATGGGCGTTTGCCACGGTCACGGTTACCTCCGCAGCCAAATACGCACCACAAAGCCGCGCCCTGCGGTTTGATTTCCTGCAAAGTGGAGAGTGCTTTTTCCAGTGCATCGGGCGTGTGGGCATAATCGACAACAACCAAAGGTTTGCCGCTGTTCATAATGCAATCCATGCGGCCTGAAGCGGGACGGATTTTTGCCAGTACTTCCAAAACGTTATTGAGTGGATAACCGTTGGCACACAGCAAGGCAACGCAGGCAGCGAGGTTTTGCGCGTTGAATCGTCCGAGCAGACGGGTACGGCATTTTCCTTCGCCCCACGGGGTTTGGAATACGGCTTCCATGCCGTTTGAAGAAGCGGTGAAATCGGTAATGCGGATATCGGCTTGCTCGCTGAAACCATAGCCGTAAACGGCTAAATCGGGACAGTCTTTTTTCAGACGGCCTGCGAGTTCTGCACCGTATGCGTCATCGACATTGATGATGGCGTGTTGCAGACCATGCCAGTAGAACAGGCGCGATTTGATGGCACCATAGGCTTCCATGGTGCCGTGATAGTCGAGGTGGTCACGGGTGAGATTGGTAAAGATTGCACTGCAAAACGGCACGCCGTTGACGCGCGATTGGTCAAGGCCATGGCTGGAGACTTCCATCGCGGCGGCTGTTGCGCCTTGCTGGCGGAAGCGGTAGAGCAGGGTTTGGACATCGACAGGAGCAGGCGTGGTATGCGTGGTCTCTTCCAATGCGCCCCAAAAGCCGTTGCCGACTGTGCCAATAATGGTGGTTTTTTCGCCCAGAAAATCGGCAGCTTGCGCCAGCCATTGTGTGATAGAGGTTTTGCCGTTGGTACCGGTTACGCCCCAAACTTTAAGACCGTCTGAAATATTGCCGTAAACCTGCGCCGCCAACATACCGGCGCGATGTTTCAGATCTTTAATGCCTTGATTGGGAACGTTCCATTCGGGATTCCACGCAAATTTGCCGTCATCGTCCCAAAAAACAAAAGCCGCGCCGTTGGCAATGGCTGCGGGGATATAACTGCGGCCATCTGTATATTCGCCCTGACAGGCAACGAAAATATCACCTTGTTTGATTTGACGGCTGTCTGAATGCAACAAACGCCCTGCTGCGTTTTCACACAGCAGAGGCGGAAAGTTGGTTTCAGCCAAAGGGGTTAGCTTGCTGAACATAAACAATATCTCTTTGATTGTTTGGATTATGACGGTACTTTGACAGTAGCGGCATTACTTAACGGCTTGGTCGGGGAAACGCCCAAGATGTTCAAGCTTCCGCTCATGACTTCTTTGAATACAGGACCGGCAACCACGCCTCCGTAATAGCCGTTGGCAGTCGGTTCGTCGATGGTAACGGCCACAATCACGCGTGGATTTTTAGCCGGAGCAAAACCGATGAACGTACCGACGTGTTTGTTGTCCACATAGCGGCCATTAACCAGTTTACGCGCCGTACCGGTTTTCGCACCTACGTCGAAACCATCGACAGCACCGGCAGTACCGGTACCGCCGGCTTCAGTAACGGAAACCATCAACTCGCGCACTTTTTTCGCAGTAGAGGCTTTGATGACGCGCTTGCCTTTAGGTGCAACCGCTTGTTTTTCAAAGCTGACAGGCAACAATTCGCCGTCATGGGTCAAGACAGTATAGGCACGCGCCAATTGCAACAGGCTTAATTGCAGGCCATAACCGAAAGACATGGTTGCCTGTTCGATTTTTTGCCATCTGCGCCAGCTTCTCAACAAACCTGCAGTCTCACCAGGAAAGCCTGAATGCATACGCACGCCCACACCTAAATCATGATAGAAATCGTACATTTCTTTAGGCGTAAACATGGCAGAAAGTTTACTGGTACCGACGTTGGAAGATTTTTGCATAATGCCGCGCACATCCAAAGTAGGATAAACGTGGGTATCTTGTACGGTAGCCGGACCGATTTTGTAAGGCAGGGTGTTGAACGTATCGGTTGCATCCACTTTGCCGGAATCCAATGCTTTGGCAATAGTAAACGGCTTCATGGCAGAACCGGGTTCAATCATATCGGTTACGGCGCGGTTGCGGCGCTGTTCGCTATTGGCCTGACCCGGTTGATTCGGATCGTAAGCCGGACTGTTGACCAACGCCAAAATCTCGCCGGTTTGCGCATCCAATACCACAACCGTACCCGCTTTGGCTTTGTGATAAGCCACAGCCTTGTTCAACTCGTCATAAGCCAGAGTTTGAATACGCTGATCCAAAGACAAAATCATGTCTTGGCCGTTTTTAGGCACACTGTTGCGCGGAGAGTCAAGGCTGTCAACGATATTACCTTTGTTATCGCGCAATACGACTTTCGCACCATCTTCACCGCGCAGGCTGTCTTCACGGGAAAGCTCCAAGCCTTCCTGACCTTTGCCGTCGATATTGGTAAAACCGATAACGTGCGCAAACAGATTGCCCATCGGGTAATGGCGTTTCAATTCTTTTTGGAATGCAATGCCTTTAATGCCCAATGCCTTGATTTCTTCCGCTTTTTCGTAGCTGAGTTGACGCTTCAGATAGATAAAACCTTTGTCTTTTTTAGACAATTTATTTTTTAACACTTCAACAGGCACATCGGCAATGGCCGACAGTTTTTCCAACTGCTCGTCAGTCGGCATTTCCTCCATACCGGAAGGCATGGCATACAATGATTCGGTAGGCGCACTCAACGCCAATGTAGCACCATTACGGTCGGTAATCATACCGCGTGATGCAGGCAACGGAAGCGTACGCACAAAACGTTGGTCGCCCTGATTTTTCAAAAACTCATGCTGACTGGTTTGCAGATAAACCCCGCGCACCAACAGACCGGTAAATGCCAGCGCAACGGCACCCAGCACCAAACCGATACGCCCGTTACTTGTCAGCGGTTTTTTTGTTTTTGTGGTTCCAGACAGCATTTGAGGTTTATATTCGTTCTTAATTAACATGTTGGACTTCTCATGACTTAGCTGCTCAGTGAGCTATTAATTCCCGTAAACACCTTGAAAACAAGGCTATATTCTTATTTTTTGCGTTCCAGCATAGCCGTATTATGCACACCCGGCGGAAGCAGATGTTGCTTTTCGGCCGCCACTTTAATCAGTTTGTGGTTGGCCAATCTTGCCTGCTCCAATTTCAAGCGCGCGTAATCCTGTTCCAACTGAATTTCCCGTTTTTGTGCCTTATCCAACTCGATAAAGTGCAAGCGCGACTGGTTTTGCTTAAACACTACGGCAAAGGCCGAAACCGTCACCAAAACCAGTAATAAAATATTCAACTTACCCATTTCAAACTTTCAGACGGCCTGTCAACAGAAACATCCCTTGCGACAATGCCGAAACGCTTCCCTAGTCAACAACCGAAAATTCGTCGCTGCTGCGCTCCGCCACACGCAAAACTGCACTGCGTGCACGCGGATTAGCTTCAGTCTCTGTCGAACCCGGTTTGATTGCTTTGCCCACAGCCTTCAAAGGCGGCTGAGGCAAATCCGCCTCTTTGACCACTGCCCAACGGGGTAATGGCGCATGTTGCGAATATTTTTTAATAAACTGCTTCACAATTCTGTCTTCCAGCGAATGGAACGCAATGACAGCCAAGCGTCCACCCTCTTTCAGACGGCCTGCAACCTGCGGCAAAACTGCCTCTACCTCTTCGAGCTCGCGGTTAATAAAGATGCGAATTGCTTGGAAGGTGCGCGTTGCAGGGTCTTGTCCGCGCTCACGAGTACGGACGTTTTGCGCCACAAGCTGCGCCAGCTTGCGGGTTGTATCGATGGGACTCTCCTCGCGTTGCGCAACAATGGCGCGCGCAATCTGGCGACTAAACCGCTCTTCACCATAATTCTTAATGACCTCGTGTAAATCCTGTTCGGATGCGGTTGCAATCCATTCTGCCGCAGACATCCCGCGAGTCGGATCCATCCGCATATCCAACGGCGCATCAAAGCGGAAACTGAATCCGCGGCTGCCATCGTCAATTTGCGGCGACGAAATCCCCAAATCAAAAAGCGCACCGTCAATCTTATCGATGCCTAATTCATCCAAGGCCGTCTGAAATGTTTCAAAACCATTGTGTACGACACTGACACGTTTATCTTGGGCCGCCAGCTCATTAGCTACCGCAATCGCCTCCGGGTCTTTATCAAAAACAACCAAACGACCCTGCTCACCCAAACGTGACAAAATCAGCCGGGAATGCCCTCCCCTACCGAACGTACCGTCCACATAAATCCCGTCTTCACGGATTGCTAACGCATCCACCGCCTCATGCAACAAGACAGTAACATGCTGATAATTTTCAACTTTACTCACAATTGCAAATCCGTTTGACTTAATTGGAAAGCCAATTCATCAGGATCGATATCCAAAGCCTGATTCATTTCCTCTTCCCAATGTTCGCGACCCCACAACTCCATACGGTTTGCACGGCCAACCAAAGTAACTTCTTTTTCAAAATCCACACGTTTGCGCAGATTGGCCGGAATCAAAACACGTCCGGCGCTGTCCCACTCCAAAATCTCCGCATTGTGCAGCAGCAGATTTTGATACCGTTGCAAAGCTTCATTGCCGGCAACTTTCAACTTCAAAATCTGCTCGGCTTTTTCTTCCCAAACGGGCTCGGGGTACATCAATAATTTTTTTCGGGAATCCAGTGTGACCACAATTGCAGGCGTATAACGGCGCAGCAAAATATCGCGGAATTTGGCAGGAATCGCCAACCGCCCTTTACTGTCCATACTCAATTCATGAGCACCACCAAACACATCACACCTCAAATTCGATTAAAATAAAACTAGAGTGGGATTAAAAATCCCACCTTCCTAAAATATTTCGTTTTCACTTCTACGGAACACTTTTTGGGAAAAGTAACCACTTTCACCCACTATGCCCCACTAACCGACACTATAAGAAATTTTGGCAATCAGGTCAAATCAACCCTTTATCTGAAATGAAACACTAAACACTTAAAATTCAATAGCTTATATATATAAAAATGCATGACAAATTAATATGCCAGCCATTTTATATGGCATAAAACACCATATCTAGTATTGTTTATATTTTTAAAATACTACATATAGTATTTTTACACCCGATTATCACCCCTCTCACAAGGGGCTATAATATACAAACAAATTCAAATTTTTTACATTATCTAACAGTCATGAAGCCACAACTCCCCCTCCCTTCCACTGATGCACAAGCCTCTTCAGCACACCTGACCAAGCTCATAAAAAACGAAATTGAACAACATCAAAACTGGATACCCTTTTCCCGTTTTATGGAGCTTGCCCTTTACACACCTCAATACGGCTATTACAGTGGAGGCAGCCATAAAATCGGCACAGACGGCGACTTCATTACTGCCCCAACCCTCTCCCCCCTATTCGGACAAACCCTTGCCAAACAACTTGCCGAATTACTGCCGCAAACAGCAGGCAATATCTATGAATTTGGTGCAGGTACAGGCCATCTTGCCGCTACTTTGTTACAAAATCTTTCAGACGACCTGAGTCATTACTACATTATTGAGCTATCAGCAGAGCTTGCAGAGAGACAACGTCAACATATTCTTGAGCACACATCTCCCGAAGCAGCCGCCAAAATCATCCACCTCACCGCATTACCCGAACACTTTGACGGCATCATCATCGGCAACGAAGTATTGGATGCCATGCCGGTTGAACGCTTAATTTATCAAGATGGAGGATTTCAACAAATCGGCGTCAGCCTAGAGAATGACGAGCTAATCGAAGCCATCAGACCATTGACCCAATCCGAACTGATACAAACAGCCACCTTATATTTTCCTCCCCTCCCTTCATACACAAGCGAGCTGCATCCGGCACAATATGCCTTTATCCAAACCCTGGCCGCTAAATTACAGCGCGGCGGCATGATATTTATCGATTACGGCTTCGACGCCGCCCAGTATTACCATCCGCAACGCAAAGAAGGCACATTTATCGGCCACTATCGCCACCACACCATCCACGACCCATTTTTCAATATCGGCCTAACCGATTTGACTGCGCACGTCAATTTCACCGATATTGCACGCGCCGGCACGGAAGCAGGTTTGGACTTAATCGGCTACCTGCCCCAATCCTATTTCCTGCTCAATCTCGGCATCACTGATCTACTTTCACAAATCGGCAGCCCGGATTCGGTTGAATATATCCAAGCCGCCGCCGCAGTACAGAAACTGATACATCAGCACGAAATGGGCGAACTTTTTAAAGTGATCGCTTTTGGCAAAGACATTGATATCGATTGGACAGGCTTCAGCCACGGCGATATTTGCCATAAGTTATAGCCTGACAACCTACTTTTTATTTTTTAAAAACAATAAGAAATAAAAAAAAGCAAAATTAGCGCTTGCCAAATATTCAAAAAAAACTATAATAGCGACTTCACGAAACGGCGAATTAGCTCAGTCGGTTAGAGCAGAGGAATCATAATCCTTGTGTCCGGGGTTCGAGTCCCTGATTCGCCACCAAATTTCGGGGGTATAGCTCAGTTGGTAGAGCGCTTGCATGGCATGCAAGAGGTCAGCGGTTCGATCCCGCTTACCTCCACCACTAAACAAAAAAGCTCTTGTTAAACACAAGAGCTTTTTTGTTTGGCTTAATCTTAATTAATAACTGATTGCTCATTAATTTTGCCATCTCAATACCCAATCAATAAAGGCCGTCTGAAACATTTCAGACGGCCTCTTGTCTTTTAATTACTTCACAAGCTTCAATACTTTTTTCGGTTTTTCTTCCGCAGATTCAGCTTTTTTATCTTCGACCACTGCAGCTTCGATAGAAGCAGGCTGATATGGTTCTACCTCAAACCCCATACCCTCTCCACTTTCGCGGCCAAATATACTGACAATATGACCGACCGGAATCCAAATCTCGTGCGCTACGCCGGAAAAGCGTGCAGAAAAATTGACCCACTCGTTGTCGATATTCAAGTTATGGCTGGCAGTAGGGCCAATATTTAAAACAATTTCATTGTCACGCACATACTGCATCGGCACACGGGTATGTTCATTTACCCAAACAACGATGTGCGGTGTTTGGTTATTGTCCAAACACCATTCATACAAAGCACGCAACAAATACGGTTTGGTTGAAGTTGCCATATATCCATCCTTTAGCGGCGCATGGCTTTTTCAGCCGGCGTCAATGCCTCAATAAAGGCTTCGCGTTGGAAAATACGCTCGGCGTACTTCAGCAAAGGCGCAGCAGATTTACCCAGTTTGATGTCGTAATAGTCCAAACGCCACAGCAGCGGAGACAAGGCAACATCAATCATAGAAAAGTCATCGCCCAAGATGTATTTGTTTTTAGTAAAAGATGGTGCCAACAATGTCAAACCATTGCCAATGGCTTCACGCGCTTTAGCTTGTTCTTTATTGGTAGATTCAGGGTTTTCCAACACTTGTACCAAGCTGAACAATTCTTTTTCCATACGGTACAGCACCAAACGGCCGCGACCGCGCATAACAGGATCACCCGGCATCAACTGAGGATGAGGGAAACGCTCATCAATGTATTCGTTGATGATGTTTGATTCGTGCAAAATCAAATCACGCTCAACTAGAACCGGTACTTGGTTATACGGATTCATCAAAGCCAAGTCTTCAGGTTTATTGAACACGTCCACATCTTTGATTTCAAAATCCATGCCTTTTTCGTACAGCACAAAACGGCAGCGTTGGCTGAATGGACAAGTAATACCCGAATACAAAGTCATCATAATCTTCTACTCCTGATCAATCTTTTCAGACGGCCTTAAGCCTTATAAAAATTCAGAAAGAATTATACATAATTTCAAATACTTAATCCAGAAATTTAAAATAACACACTGTTTACATTAAGCAATTTTTAGATTTGCATTAATCCGACATAAATTGATTAAGCAAACAAAAAAGGCAAACCTGAAACAGGTTTGCCTTTTTGATTCAAAAGAATTAATGAACGTCTTTCCAGAATTCTTTTTTCAGGAAGTACGCCAACGGCAACATTACGGCAAACAGGAATGTCAAAACCATGTAACCGATACGGTGGCGTTGCAATTGAGCAGGCTCACCCATGTATACCAGGTAGTTTACCAAATCGCGCACATACGCATCGTACTCTTTTTGGATCACTTTACCGTTAGGCAGGCGACGGCTGTGCAGACCGGTAGATTCCCAATACAGCTTAGGAGTCAGGTTGCCATGCTCGTCTTTAATCATAACAGGCTGACCTTTAGCATCCAACTCAACGGCTTGAATACCTTGTTGCTCCCACAATGGGTGAGGCATACTCGCGCCGGCCAAAACAGTATTGTTCCAACCGTTCGGACGAGTTGGGTCTTTATAGAAACCGCGCATATAGGCGTACAGGTAGTCTGCACCTTTAGAACGAGCAATCAGGGTCAAATCCGGCGGAGGCGCACCCAACCATTTGGAGGCATCTTTCGGATCCATTGCCGCTACCATTACGTCACCAACGTTGTCTGTTGTGAACATCAGGTTTTTCTTGATTTCATCTTCAGTCAAACCAATATCTTTCAGACGGTTGAAGCGCATACCGCTTGCAGAGTGGCAAGACAAACAGTAGTTTGTAAAGATTTGCGCACCGTGCTGCAGACTGACTTGATCACGCAGGTCGATATCGACTTTTTCGTAGTTTGCATGGCCGCCGCTGGCGACGGCTGCACTCATAGGCACTGCCAGCAATAAGGCAGCAAACCAGTTTTTCAGAGTTTGTTTCATTTTCGCTGCCCTCATCAGATATTGGTTGCAAACAAATAAGCACCAACAACGGTAATACCGACGTAAACAAAGAACATAATTTTTTGTTTAGTAGTGCTCATGGTTACGCGTTCAGGAACTGGTTTGTTGGTATCCAGTTTGGTATAGAACGGCATACCCAGGAAGAATGCAAAGTAGACGAAAGACAGGATACGTGCAACCAAAGTACGAGTATCAGTTGCTACCATTGCACCCAAAATACCCAAACCGATGAAGGCAATGATGAACAGAACCAACGCAGTTTTGAAGATTGGGCCGCGATAACGGACAGATTTAACCTCGCCTTTATCCAACCAAGGCAACAAGGCAATCAGTACAACTGCTGCCCCCATACCGATTACACCCCATACCTGAGTACCGGCAAAGGAAGGAATCGCACGCAAAATTGCGTAGAACGGAGTGAAGTACCATACCGGCGCAATGTGAGGAGGTGTTTTCAGCGCATTAGCTGCATCGAAGTTTGGCGCTTCCAAGAAGTAGCCGCCGCCTTCAGGTGCAAAGAACAACACAGAACAGAAGACAATCAGGAATACAACGACGCCCAAGATGTCTTTAACGGTGTAGTAAGGATGGAATGGGATACCATCGCGTGGAATACCGTTTTCGTCTTTGTTTTTCTTGATTTCAACACCATCAGGGTTGTTAGAACCCACTTCGTGCAGGGCGATGATGTGAGCCACAACCAAGCCGAGCAATACCAGAGGTACTGCGATAACGTGCAGGGCGAAGAAGCGGTTCAAAGTAACGTCGGAAACGTTGAAGTCACCACGAATCCAAGTGGACAAATCAGGACCGATAACAGGGATGGCGGAGAACAGGTTAATAATTACCTGCGCACCCCAGAAGGACATTTGACCCCAAGGCAACAGGTAACCCATAAAGGCTTCTGCCATCAATGCCAAGAAAATCAGGGAACCGAAAATCCACACCAATTCACGAGGTTTTTTGTATGAACCGTAAATCAGACCACGGAACATGTGTAGATAAACGACGATGAAGAAGAAAGATGCGCCGGTGGAGTGCATGTAGCGGATAATCCAGCCGCCGGACACGTCGCGCATGATGTACTCTACTGCGGTAAAGGCAGCAGGCAGATGGTAGGCGTTAAGGTTGCCGTCCGGTTTGTAGTTCATGGTCAGGAAAATACCGCTGACGATTTGAATTACAAGGACAAGCAGGGCCAAAGAGCCGAAGTAATACCAGAAGTTGAAGTTCTTCGGCGCATAGTATTGAGCCAAATGCTCATTCCACATTTTAGACAGAGGGAAGCGAGCGTCCATCCAGCCTAACAATGCTTTTGCTTTGCTATTGGTTTGGTTTGCCATAATTATCGTTCCTTATTTTTAGTCTTCGCCCACCAAAACAGTTGTATCGCTCAGATATTTGTAAGGCGGTACAACCAAGTTGGTCGGTGCAGGAACACCTTTGTATACTCGGCCTGCAATGTCGAATTTCGAACCGTGGCAAGGGCAGAAGAAACCGCCTTTCCAGTCTGCACCCAAGTCGGCGGGAGCAATGTCGGGACGGTAAGTCGGAGAGCAACCCAGGTGGGTACAGATACCGATAGCGACGAGAAGGTTCGGCTTGATCGAACGGGTCTCGTTTTTACAATTTTCGGGCTGATGATCCACTTCGGAATTAGGGTCTGTAACTGCACCATCCAAACTTTTCAAGTCTTTGAGCTGTTGATCTGTGCGGTTGACCAGCCAAATCGGTTTACCCTGCCATTCGGCAGTCAGCATTTGGCCTGCTTCGATTTTGCTGACATCTACTTCGACAGCAGCACCGGCAGCCTTAGCTTTCTCCGATGGGAAGAAGCTGGCCACGAAAGGCGTAGCTACGCCCAGAGCCGCCACACCGCCTGCACCGCAAGTAGCCAGTGTCAGGAAACGGCGGCGACCGTTGTTGATTTCTTGATTATCCATTATTCAGTCGTCCTAAAATTTTGGGAATACCGAGCCATTAAACAGCGTAATTCTACCTAGTTTGTTGTAATACTCAAAGCATTATTTAAAATAAGGTAAAGTTTTATGATATTGCTCAATACTCAAGCAGGATTGTTTTCATCAAAGTGAACCACTTCGATACCGAATTTTTCTGCCACGGCATCGCCTAAGGCACGTACGCCGTAGCGTTCTGTCGCATGATGGCCAGCGCTGATAAATGCCACACCTGTTTCATTGGCAAGATGATATTGCGCTTCGGAAATTTCACCGGTCAGATACGCATCGACACCTTCGTCTACGGCCGTCTGAAAAAATCCCTGCGCACCGCCGCTGCACCAGGCAATACGTTTGATTTTACGTTCAAGATCGCCGATAACGGTCGGCTTGCGGCCGAATACCGCCTCAATGCGTTCAGATAACTGCACCAGCGTTTGCGTGGTTTTCAGACGGCCTGTATTTAACAGGTTTTGCTCGCCGAATTGTTTTTCGAGTACCCAATCGAGTTTCTCAGCCAACTGTGCGTTATTGCCTAATTGCGGGTGCGCGTCCAGCGGCAGGTGGTAGCCCGCCATATTGATTTGGTGTTGCAGCAAGGTTTCAATGCGTGCTTTTTTCCAACCGGTAATCGTGACAGGCTCGCTTTTCCAAAACATACCGTGGTGGACCAAAAGCAGATCCGCTCCCTGCGCTACGGCAAAATCGATTGCTGCTTTGCTGGCGGTAACCGAAGTGGCGATTTTGGCAATTTCTTCTTTGCCTTCGACCTGCAGACCATTGGGCGCATAGTCCTTAAACAGCCCGACCTGCAAAGTCTCATCACACCAAGCCAGAATTTCGCGGCGTAAAGCCATATTCCGCTCCTTATATCTATCTTCAAAAACAGCTTCGCATTCTAACCGCAAAATCTGTTTATGCCTCAAATTCTTACATTCCGATTTCAGCAATCATTCCCAACATTAATCATTTGCACATCATCATGAATTATTTTAATATACCCCACCTTACCTACAGGCCGTCTGAAAACACATGGACTCTATTATCGAATTGCGTCATCTCAAAACCTTGCTGGCTTTAGAAGAAACCGGCAGCGTTTCCCTTGCCGCCAAACGGGTTTTCCTGACCCAATCCGCCCTGTCGCACCAAATCCGCGCCTTGGAAAATTATTACGAAACGCCGTTGTTTGAACGCAAATCCACACCTTTGCGCTTCACACCTGCCGGTATGCGCCTATTGCAACTGGCGCGCGAGCTGTTGCCGCAGGTTGCCGCCGCTGAACGTGATTTGGTGCGGATTATCGAAGGCGAAGCGGGCGAACTCAGACTTGCCGTCGAGTGCCACACCTGCTTTGACTGGCTGATGCCTGCCATGGGCGAATTCCGCCCGTTATGGCCGCAAGTTGAATTGGACATCGTTTCCGGTTTCCAAGCCGATCCGGTCGGGCTGCTGCTGCAACACCGCGCCGACCTTGCCATCGTTTCCGAAGCCGAGCCGCTCAACGGCATCAGCTACCGCCCTCTGTTTGCCTATGAAATGGTCGGCATCTGCGCAGAAGACCACCCGCTTGCCGACAAAGACGTTTGGGAAGCGGAAGATTTTATCGACGAAACCCTGATTACTTATCCCGTCCCCGACGAAATGCTGGATTTGCCCAAAAAAGTGCTACTGCCCAAAGGCATTAATCCGCCGCGCCGCCATAGCGAGCTGACCATTGCCATTATCCAGCTGGTTGCCAGCAAACGCGGCATCGCCGCCCTGCCCTATTGGACGGTCATGCCGTATCTGGAAAAAGGCTACGTCGTCCACCGCAAAATCACTTCAGACGGCCTGCAAAGCAAACTTTATGCCGCCATTCGTACGGAAGATGCCAACAAAGGCTATCTGGACAACTTCTGCCAAATCACGCACGACCGCTGTTTTGCCGACTTGCCGGGTTTGAGCGAATTGGAAATGTAAACTTGAAACAATCAAAAGGCCGTCTGAACAATTTTCAGACGGCCTTTTCAATATATAAAAAATCTCACTGCTTCTATTCGGACTTATCCGAGTTCAAACACGCCGACAAATCGATTTCAGACGGCCATGTTTTATCGGGTGCAACCCGAATATCGAAATGCTCGCCGCGATAGTCGAAAACCAAACGCCAGGCGTGCAGAAACAGATGTTCCGCCTCATCGCCGCCATACAGCGTATCGCCCAAAATCGGACTGCCTATGCTTTTCATGGCCACGCGCAGCTGATGGGTTTTGCCGGTAAACGGTTGCAACACAAACAGGCGCAAACCGGGCTGCAGGCTTTGGCTGCTGAAACGGGTAACGGCAAAATTATCCTCATCACGCGTCAGCTTCCATGTACCACGCCGCGAACGCGCCATACCGCCTTTCACCCAACCCTGCTTTTTCGCCGGCTTGTGCGTACCGAGTGCCAAATAAGTTTTACGCATGGTTTTCTCGGCAAACTGTGCCGACAAAGCGGCCGCGCTGTCGCGGTTTAACGCAAACAGCAACAGGCCGCTGGTGGCTTTGTCCAAACGGTGAACCAGCCACACGCGCTCAACGCCGAGCTGTTGCGCCAGCGATGCGGTCAGGCAAACATTCCCTTCCGATTCGCTGTGCACCGATACGCCGCAAGGCTTATTGATGACCACAAAATCTTTGTGTTCAAAAACAATGTCCCACATTTCAGACGGCCTTCAACACAATACCGTCGCCAAGCAGGGTCAAAATACCCAGCAGGCAGAACAAGATACATGCGGCAATGCGTACTGCTTTGGCTGGAATTTTGCGCATCAGCATTTCGCCCAAATACACGGCAGGCACAGAAGCAATCATCAAACCGGCAATACTGCCGACCACGACCAGCAGGATAGATTGGTATTTTGCCGCCAAAAGAACTGTTGCAATTTGCGTTTTATCGCCGATTTCAGCCAAGAAAAACAGGACGACCGTCGCCGTAAATGCGCCGTATTTCAGCCACTTGCCGTCAGGGTCTTCGTCTTTGTCCGGCAACAGCAGCCACAATCCAACCGCAATAAAGCTGCCGCCGACCACCCATTTCATGACTTCGGGCGAAATAGCGGATGCCAGCCAGACACCGAGTGCGGCTGAAACAAGATGGTTCAACAGGGTTGCAATAAAGATACCGGCAACAATCGCGTTTTTATGGGCAAAACGTGCTGCCAAAAAGAGCGCCAGTAATTGCGTCTTATCGCCGATTTCGGCAATGGCAACGCCCAGCGTCGAGGAGAAAAAAGCTTCCATGATTTAAGATACTCAACCGAAAAGCGGGCAAACAAAAAGCGCTGTGCATACCGCCCGCAAGGGTATGGACAACGCTTACGTCTTGCCTGTCTTCCGATAAAGCAGAGAAGATACCGCTGCCACGGCCGCACAAGCCGATTATGTTGACAACGGTTTCGGCATTGCGCCGAATGGCTACTCCCGTAAGAGTGAAGCGCGGATTTTACGGCAAACAAAAGTTTGAAGCAAGAAAAACAAAAGGCCGTCTGAAACCTGATTCAAGCAGGTTTCAGACGGCCTTTTTCACAGCGATTAATTATCGGAGAACAAATCGCCTACTTTTTCGCCTACTTTTTCCCAAAACGATTTTTTGCGCGGGGTTTGGCTGAGATTGAGGCCGGAGGAGATTTTTTCAAATTCTTCCAGCAACTCTTTCTGACGGTCGGTCAGGTTGACCGGAGTTTCAACCAAAATGTGGCAGTACAAATCGCCGGTCGAGCTGGAACGCAGAGACTTGATGCCTTTGCCTTTCACGCGCATACGGCGGCCGGTTTGCGTTTCTTTCGGAATATGCAGTTTGACTTTGCCGTCCAAAGTCGGCACTTCGACTTCACCACCCAATGCAGCAATGGCAAAGCTGATCGGCAGTTCGCAATGCAGGTCCAAGCCGTTGCGCTCGAAGATTTTGTGCTGTCTTACGCGGACATTGACGTACAAATCGCCTGCCGGTGCACCGTGTTGACCCGGCTCGCCCTCGCCGCTCAAGCGGATGCGTTGACCGTCGTCGATGCCTGCCGGAATGTTGACTTCAACTGTTTTGCTGGTTTTGGTGCGGCCTTCGCCACGGCATTTGACGCAAGGATCCTTGATTTCTTTGCCTGTACCGTGACAAGTCGGACAAGTCTGCTGCATTTGGAAAATGGCTTGGCGGACGTGTACCGTACCTGAGCCGTGACAGGTCGAACAAGTCGATGCGGATGTGCCCGGTTTGGCACCTGAGCCGTGGCAGACATCACATTCTTCGTAAGTCGGAATGTTGATGCGTTTTTTCACGCCTTTGGCGGCTTCTTCAAGCGAAATCTCTATGCCGACCTGCAAGTCCGCGCCGCTGTAATCCGGCTGGTGGCCGCCTGCGCTGCCGCCACCGCCGAACATTTGGCTGAAAATATCGGAAAAATCGAAGCCTTGCGCGCCACCGAATCCGCCTTGGCCGCCGAAACCGCCAAAGCCACCGAATCCGCCCGCACCTGCGCCCTGTTCGAACGCGGCATGGCCGTATTGGTCGTACATGGTGCGTTTTTCCTTGTCAGACAAGGTATCGTAAGCTTTTTGGACTTCTTTAAATTTTTCTTCCGCTTCTTTGTTGTCAGGGTTGCGGTCGGGATGGTATTTCATTGCCAGCTTGCGGTAGGCTTTTTTGATTTCATCGTCGCTAGCGCTGCGGGCAACACCAAGGGTTTCGTAAAAATCTTTATTGCTCATATATTTTGATAGTGTTAAGAATGAATTCAAACTGGGTGAGATATGTGGGCGAGTATCAAAAACTCAAGTCAGTATTTTCAAGGCCGTTTGAAATTGTGCTTTTCCGACATCCAAACATTCAGACGGCCTTTGTCAAACCGACAGGCCCGACAACCTGCTATAATCCCATCTTTATTTTTTCCAACGTTTTCAAGCGAAAAACAGAATGACCATGCAAGAACATTACCAACCCGCCGCCATCGAGCCTGCGGCGCAGAAAAAATGGGACGACGAGCGTATTTTCAACGTCTCCGAAGACGCTTCCAAACCCAAATACTACTGCCTCTCCATGTTCCCCTACCCCAGCGGCAAGCTGCACATGGGGCATGTGCGTAACTACACCATCGGCGACGTATTGAGCCGCTTCAAACGCTTAAACGGCTTCAACGTCATGCAGCCTATGGGTTGGGACGCGTTCGGCATGCCGGCGGAAAACGCAGCGATGAAAAACAACGTCGCCCCCGCCGCTTGGACGTACGACAACATCGAATACATGAAAACCCAGCTCAAAAGCCTGGGTTTTGCGATTGACTGGGAACGCGAAGTCGCTACCTGCAAACCCGAATACTACCGCTGGGAACAATGGCTGTTTACCAAGCTGTTTGAAAAAGGCATCGTGTACCGCAAAAACGGCACGGTAAACTGGGACCCTGTCGACCAAACCGTCCTTGCCAACGAGCAAGTCATCGACGGGCGCGGCTGGCGTTCGGGCGCGTTGATCGAAAAACGCGAAATCCCGATGTATTACTTCAAAATCACGGATTACGCCGAAGAGCTGCTCAACGATTTGGACAAGCTGGAACACTGGCCGGAACAAGTCAAAACCATGCAGCGCAACTGGATCGGCAAATCTCGCGGCATGACCGTGCGCTTCGCCGTTTCAGACGACAGCAAACAAGGCTTGGAAGGCGATTACGCGAAATTCCTGCAAGTTTATACCACCCGTCCCGACACGCTGATGGGCGCGACTTATGTTGCCGTTGCCGCCGAGCATCCGCTGGCAACCGCCGCAGCCGCCGACAAACCCGAATTGCAGGCATTTATCGCTGAATGCAAAGCCGGCTCCGTTGCCGAAGCCGATATGGCGACGATGGAGAAAAAAGGCGTGCCGACCGGCCGCTACGTCGTCAATCCGCTCAACGGTGACAAGCTGGAAGTGTGGATTGCCAACTACGTCTTGTGGGGCTACGGCGACGGCGCAGTGATGGCGGTTCCGGCGCACGACGAACGCGATTTCGAGTTCGCCACCAAATACAATCTGCCTAAAAAACAAGTCATTGCCGTCGGCGACAACGCATTTGACGCAAACCAATGGCAAGAATGGTACGGCGACAAAGAAAACGGCGTATTGGTCAACAGCGGCGACTTGGACGGCATGAATTTTCAGACGGCCTTTGACGCCATCGCCGCCAAGCTGCAAAGCCAAGACGCAGGCGAACCGAAAACCCAATACCGCCTGCGCGACTGGGGTATTTCCCGCCAACGCTACTGGGGCTGCCCGATTCCTATCATCCATTGCGAAAAATGCGGCGACGTACCCGTCCCTGCCGACCAACTGCCGGTCGTTTTGCCTGAAAACGTCGTACCAGACGGCATGGGTTCTCCTTTGGCAAAAATGCCCGAGTTTTACGAAACCACCTGCCCATGCTGCGGCAGCGCGGCGAAACGCGAAACCGACACCATGGACACCTTCATGGAATCGAGCTGGTACTTCTTCCGCTATATGTCGCCTCAATTCGCAGAAGGCATGGTATCGGCAGAAGCCGCGAAATACTGGGGCTCGGTCGACCAATACATCGGCGGTATCGAACACGCAATTTTGCACCTCTTATACGCGCGCTTCTTCACCAAACTGATGCGCGACGAAGGCTTGGTCAATGTTGACGAACCATTTGAACGCCTGCTGACGCAAGGCATGGTCGTTTGCGAAACCTACTACCGCGAAAACGACAAAGGCGGCAAAGACTGGATCAACCCCGCCGATGTCGAGCTGACTTTCGACGACAAAGGCCGCCCTGTTTCTGCTGTTCTGAAAGCCGACGGCCTGCCTGTCGTCATCAGCGGCACGGAAAAAATGTCCAAGTCCAAAAACAACGGCGTCGATCCGCAAGAGCTGATTAACGCCTACGGCGCGGACACTGCCCGCCTGTTCATGATGTTCGCCGCACCGCCCGAACAGTCCCTCGAATGGAGCGACAGCGGCGTCGAAGGCGCACACCGCTTCCTGCGTCGTCTGTGGCGTACCGTTTACGAATACTTGAAGCAAGGCGAAGCAGTCAAAGCGTTCGCAGGCAGCCAAGATGGTTTGTCTAAAGAACTCAAAGACCTGCGCCACAAATTGCACGCCACTATCGCCAAAGTCAGCGACGACTACGGCCGCCGTCAACAGTTCAACACCGCCATCGCCGCCGTAATGGAACTGCTCAACCAATACGATAAAACCGACACCGGCAGCGAACAAGGCCGCGCCGTCGCCCAAGAAGTATTGGAAGCCGCCGTACGCCTGTTGTGGCCGATTGTTCCACACATCTGCGAAACCCTGTGGAGCGAATTGAACAGCGCGAAACTGTGGGAAGCAGGCTGGCCGACAGTCGACGAAGCTGCTTTGGTCAAATCCGAAATCGAAGTGATGGTTCAAGTCAACGGCAAACTGCGCGGCAAAATCACCGTCGCCGCCGACGCCTCCAAAACCGACCTCGAAGCCGCCGCCCTTGCCAACGAAGGTGCAGTAAAATTCATGGAAGGCAAGCCTGCGAAGAAAATCATCGTCGTTCCCGGACGCTTGGTGAATATCGTCGTCTAAACCGCTTTTAAGGTTTAGCCACACAGATAAAGGCCGTCTGAAACTTGGAAACAGGTTTTCAGACGGCCTTTTTAAGGTAGATTAAGCTGATAAGTCCAATAACACATTGTGATGAAAAGGTTCCATTGGATTTAGAATCACTCTACACACGTCCCTGAAACATAAATCCGTTGTATTCCTCACGATGTTTTGGCACAATTCGAAGCCAATCAACCACGCTTGTACTTGGCATCCTAATGGCTTCAAAACCCTTCCTAAAATGGGCTGGTGGCAAACATAAACTTGTCCCCTTTATCGAACACAATCTACCCACTCCTGCACGAAAACGTCTGGTTGAACCCTTTTGCGGTTCTGCTGCTTTGTCTCTTGCATTGGATTTCGAACATTATCTGCTCAATGATATTAACGCTGACTTAATCGGCTTATTCCGTATCCTAAAAGAAGAAAAATCCGGATTCATAGACTATACCCGCTCTTTCTTTACTTCCGAAAACAATAGCGATTCAAGATTCTATGAATTGCGGGAACAATTCAACTTCAACCAAGATCTACACGAACGTTCAGCGCTATTTATTTATTTGAACCGCCATGCTTTTAACGGTTTATGCCGTTACAACAGCAAAGGGGCATTCAATGTGCCATTTGGACGCTACAAATCTCCTTACTTTCCACAACAAGAAATGGAAGGTTTCATTCAAAAATCTGACAGAGTTGAATTAATGTGCGGAGATTTTCAAACGATCCTATCTCTGACAAACAATACAGATACTGTTTATTGTGATCCTCCTTATGCACCTTTAAGCCCAACCGCTTCATTTACCACTTATGCCAAAGAAGGTTTCAATTTAGACGATCAAATCCGCCTTTCCCTGTCAGCCCAACAAATTGCGCCTAACTCTCAAGGCGTTTTGATTTCAAATCATGATACTGAATTTACGAGAGATATTTATTCTTCTGCTATTCTGAAAACGGTTGAAGTACAACGCAATATTGCCGCGAAAGGCAGCAGTCGTAAAAAAGTCGGAGAATTATTGGCAATTTATGAGTGATTTCGACAAATTGGCTGAAGAAGCTGCCATTTATCAAAGTCGTTTGAAAAAAATTGTTTCAGACGACCTTGTCCTCTACAACGAAAATTCCCTTACCGTCATGCGGAAGATATTGGAAAAACATCCAAATGGCTGTTTTGATATGATTTTCGCAGACCCTCCTTACTTTCTTTCCAATGACGGCTTCAGTTGTCAAAACGGACAAATGGTTTCCGTTAATAAGGGCAACTGGGATAAATCCAAAGGAATGGCGGCAGATTTGGAATTCTACGAAGAATGGCTCCGACTGTGTTACGCCTTATTAAAACCAAACGGCACAATTTGGGTTTGCGGCACATTTCATAATATCTATTTAATCGGCTACCTGATGCAAACCATCGGCTACCATATTTTGAACAATATTACTTGGGAAAAACCAAATCCTCCCCCTAATTTGTCCTGCCGTTTTTTTACCCATTCGACAGAAACAATCTTATGGGCAAAGAAAAATAAAAAAGCCAAACATACGTTTCATTATGAAATGATGAAAGCACAAAATGATGGCAAACAGATGAAATGTGTTTGGACATTTCCTCCACCAAATAAAACCGAAAAAACATTCGGCAAACATCCGACACAAAAACCACTCCCCTTGCTTGAACGCTGCATACTATCGGCTTCAAATATCGGAGATTTAATTTTTGACCCTTTCATGGGCAGCGGCACAACAGGCGTTGCTGCCTTAAAACATGGTCGGAAATTTTGTGGTTGCGAACTAGAAGAAGATTTTTTTGAATTAGCAAAGAAAAGGCTACAACAAAAGCTGTAGCCCCATCTTATTTTAAATTATTCGAACAACACCATCTCTATCCTGTCTGGCCATTTCACGAACTTCCCGCATGAATTCTTTTTTAAAATAAAATGCATGATTCTTATTTGAAATATTCCGATTATATTGTGCAGAAAATATAGGACTGTATGGCTTGGAATCTTTTGATCTGATTTGTATAAAACTACCGTTTGATGTGTGAATGTATCCGTCGCCGGAATTAATATCAGCTAACAGCTTACCTTTAATTTGCGTGAAATCAGCAGATAACTGTCTGAAAAGTTCACCCTCTTCATTTATTTGCACATGATAGGCTGACTGTATGTACCATTTATCAGGATCGTTGTCGACTTTACAAATAGGAACATATAGCAAATTCTTTATTTTTTGGTATATCCAACTATCTTCAAAGCTTATCTGATCGCTGATTAACTGATCAAAGTTACTGGAAATCTGCGAGATAAACATAGTCTCTAGTGGTGCACCATCTGCATCTGCTTTATTGGTTTTCAGCTCACCATCAGAAAAATCTGTCAAAGCATTTGTATTCTCAAGTCCTATTAATTTCTCGATAAACTGTCCTACCCCGCCTTTATTTATCTTCATTTCAGAGGTGAACTCGGGAAATCTGGTTTGATATTCAAGTTTTAGATCTCCTAGCGTCCTTCCGACGTTTTCTATAAAAAAACCATACGAATCAGTTAGATTCATTATCACAGTTCCCGTCATTAACATAGTCCTTAAAAGTTAAAAGTTCAGGCAAAGAAATATCTAATGCACTAGCCAAACGAATAAGATTTAATAGGGCAGGGTTACGCTCTCCACGTTCTATCATTCCGATATAAGTCCGGTGCATATTCGCTTTTTCAGCCAATGCTTCCTGACTTAAATCCTGGAGTTGTCTTAAATGACGAACATGTTTGCCAAATTGTTTTAAAATTTCTGATTTCATGATGACTATTCTTAATGTTTGCAAATTAAATTCCACATACAATAAGTATCAACTTTAGTTCTAATACGAAAGGCCGTCTGAAACCCTATATTCAGGTTTCAGACGGCCTTTTTAACTGCCCGATTTTATTCGCCGTAATAGGCTTTGGTCAGGATTTCTTCCATATCGGCTACCATAGCGAGGCGTGGGTTGGCCGGGGTGCATTGGTCTTCAAAAGACATCATGGCCAGCTCTTTTCTGCCGTCGAGGAAGGTTTTCTCATCGATACCCTGCTCTTTCAACGACATTTTGATGCCGACGTTGACTGCCAGTTCATGGCAGGCGCGGGCGAAGGATTCGACGCCTTCAGCCGGCGTGCTGCATGGCAGGCCTAAAGTACGGGCGATTTCCTGATATTTCAGGTCGGCTTTGTAGTAGTTGTACTTCGGCCAAGTGGCGGTTTTCTGCGGACGCGTGCCGTTGTAGCGGATGACGTGCGGCAGCAGGATGGCGTTGGCGCGGCCGTGCGGAACGTGATATTTGCCGCCAATTTTGTGTGCCATCGAGTGGTTGATGCCCAAGAACGCATTGGCAAACGCCATGCCTGCGATGGTAGAGGCATTGTGCATATGCTCGCGCGCTTCGGGATCGGCCGCACCGTGTTTATAAGAGCGTTCGAGATATTGAAACACGAGCTTAATGGCTTGCAGGGCGAGGCCGTCTGTAAAGTCGTTCGCCAGTACGGAAACGTATGCTTCTACGGCATGGGTCAATACGTCCAAACCGGTATCGGCGGTTACGCCTGCCGGAACGGTCATGGTAAACGCAGGATCAACAATTGAAATGGTCGGTGTCAGCGAGTAGTCGGCAATCGGATATTTTTTGTCGCCGTCGCTGATGACGGTAAACGGCGTCACTTCGGAGCCTGTGCCCGATGTGGTAGGGATACCGATAAATTTGGCTTTGCGGCCCAATTCGGGGAAGCGGAACGCGCGTTTGCGGATGTCCATGAATTTTTGGACGAGGTCTTCAAAATCGACTTGCGGCTGCTCGTAGAAGAGCCACATGGCTTTTGCCGCGTCCATCGGCGAGCCGCCGCCCAGCGCGATGATGGTGTCGGGCTGGAAGCTGCGCATCAAATCCGTGCCTTTATAGACGGTTTGGACGCTCGGATCGGCTTCGACATCGGTAAACAGCTGGATGGTCACTTTGTTTTTGCGTTGATGCAGTTGATGAGTGATTTTATCGACAAAGCCCAGATCAACCATCGAACGGTCGGTCACAATCATGACTTTTTCGCAGTCTTTCATGTCTTGCAGATATTGGATGGAATCGCGTTCAAAATAGATTTTGGCGGGCACTTTGAACCATTGCATGTTGTTTCTCCGACGGCCTACTTTTTTGATGTTTAACAGATTGACTGCGCTGACGTTGCCGCCGACGGCGTTTTTACCGTAAGAGCCGCAACCGAGGGTCAGAGAAGGCAGGAAGGCGTTGTACACGTCGCCGATGCCGCCAAAAGTAGAAGGCGAATTCCAAATCACGCGCAGCGCTTTGACGCGGGAGCCGAACGTTTTGACCAATTCTTCGTTAGCGGTATGGATGGCGGCGGAGTGTCCCAAGCCGTCAAAGGCAACCATTTCTTCGGCGAACTTCAAACCTTGTTCGGTCGAATCCGCCTTAATCATGGCCAAAACAGGCGAAAGTTTTTCGCGGGTCAGCGGCTCGTTCGGGCCGACTTCTCGGCATTCGGCGATGATGATGTTGGTTTTTTCAGGCACTTTAAACCCGGCCTGCTCGGCAATCCATGCCGCCGGTTTGCCCACTACCGCAGAATTGAGTTTCGCTCCGCCGCAGCTGGCGCAATTCGCCGTTACGCCGAAGATAAACTCTTCGAGCATGGCTTTTTCTTTTTTATTGGCAAAGTACACGCCGTAAGATTTGAACTCTTCGGCCAACTCTTTGTAAATCTCTTTATCGGCAATGACGGCTTGCTCGCTGGCGCACACCATACCGTTGTCGAAAGATTTCGACATCACAATATCGTGCGCCACCTGTTTGATGTCCGCCGTTTTTTCAACATAAGCAGGTACGTTGCCCGCCCCGACGCCGAGCGCAGGTTTGCCGCAAGAATACGCGGCTTCCACCATCGCATTGCCGCCGGTCGCCAAAATCGTTGCTACGCCCGGATGCTTCATCAGCGCGGAAGTGCCTTCCATAGACGGCTTTTCAATCCACTGGATACAGTTTTCCGGCGCACCGGCCGCAATCGCTGCATCGCGCACAATACGTGCGGCATGGGCGGAACACTGCTGGGCGGACGGGTGGAACGAGAAAATAATCGGATTGCGGGTTTTCAGCGCAATGAGGGATTTGAAAATGGTGGTGGAAGTCGGATTGGTTGTCGGCACGATACCGCAAACCACGCCGACCGGATCGGCAATTTCCGTAATACCGGTTACATCGTTTTCGTTGATGACACCCACGGTTTTCAAATCGCGCAGGCGGCGCACAACGTTTTCGCAGGCAAACAGGTTTTTCGTCGCCTTATCCTCAAACACGCCGCGTCCTGTTTCTTCCACCGCGTGCATGGCGAGTACACCATGTTTGTCCAGCGCGGCGATAGAGGCTTTAGCCACAATAAAATCAATCTGCTCCTGATCCAGCTTAAGAAACTCATCCAACGCCCGTAAACCCTTTTCAACCAGGCTGTTTACCTCGGCTACGGCTGGGCTGACGACGTTGTCGGCTGATGCGTTCATGGTGTATCTCCTTAATAAAAGGTGGCAATAAGGTCAATAAATTTTCACTACGATAACTATAAGTAATTTAGTTACATTTTGCTTTGACCTACATCACAAACCATGATTGAACTTTTCAGACGGCCATTTTATCGTTTATTCATTTTAATTCTTTGAAGTATAATATTTTTATCTACACGAAAACAAAGACGGTCATTCTTCGTCGCTTTCCTCGGTAATTAAGATAAAAACAGAAAATCAATGTATTAAAATTACAAGCGTAAATGAAAAAGGCCGTCTAAAAATCTTTTTCAGACGGCCTTTTCATATCTATCTTTTATTGGCTGATGTCTTCCAGCGTTCGGCCTTTGGTTTCTTCACCCAATACCAAGATTACCGCCACAATCAGCAGCATAACCAGCGCAAACATCATAAAGATATTGCCGAAGCCGCCGCTGTTGCCCACCATCGCCGCCACTACCATAGGCGCGAGTATGCCGCCGACGCGGCCGATGGCGCCTGCCCAGCCGGATGCGAAAGCACGGAAGCGCAAGGGGTAGAGTTCGGGGGTGTAGGTGTACAAAACGCCCCATGCGCCCAAGTTGAAGAAGGACATCAGGCTGCCCCAGACCATGACTTCGGCCGCAGTGGTGCTTTGTCCGAAAAACCATGCGCACGCGGCGCAAGCGGCCAGGAAGCCTGCCAGCGTTGCTTTGCGGCCGATTTTTTCCACCAAGGCCGCAGCAGCTATATAGCCGGGCAGTTGCGCAACAATCATCACCAACACATATTCAAAGGTTTTGACCACGGTATTGCCCTGCTCGACCAGCAATTTGGGCAACCAAGTGAAAATGCCGTAATACGAAAACACGATGCCGAACCAAACCAGCCACAGCATCAGCGTGCGCCGTGCAAACGGATGTTGCCAAAGTTGGACGAAGCGGATGCGTTCGCGCGGGGCGGCTGGGGCGGCAACGGCTTGTGTCGGCGGCGTGATGCCCGATTGGATTTCCAGCGCGGATACCAAATGGTGCGCTTCATCGGTTTTGCTGCGGGAAAGCAGGTAAGGCACGGATTCAGGAACGAATTTCAACACCAACGGCACATAAAACAGGGGCAAGGCGCCGAATAAAAACGCGCTGTGCCAGCCGGTTTGCGGAATAAAGAAATAAGACACCAGCGCAGCCGAGAGCCAGCCCAAGCCCCAGAAGCTTTCCAGCAATACAATAAAACGGCCGCGTACTTTCGGCGGCGCATATTCGCTGACCAGCGACACGGCGACGGGCAGTTGGCCGCCCAAGCCGACGCCGACAAAAAAGCGGCACACCAGCAAAACCGTCAAATCAGGCGCAAGCGCACACAAACCTGTGGCAATGCTGTACACCACCATCGTGCCGGCAAAAACGGTTTTCCGTCCGAACCTGTCCGCCAGCCAGCCGCTGAATACCGCACCCAGAGCCATGCCGACAAAGGCAATGCTGACAATCCAACCCAACTGCGCCGGAGCCAGCGCCCAATCTTTGCCCAAAGCCGGCAATACAAACGACACCAAGCCTGTATCCATGGCATCAAACAGCCAACCTATACCGACCAAAACCAGAAGTTTGTAATGAAAGCGGGAGGGCGGCAGATTGTGCAGCCGCGTCAGAATATCCATAGTTTCTTTCCTTTGTTTGTGTATTATTGAATTAGATTTTATAAATAACTGCTTTAGTTTCAGCTACAAATCTAAAAATAGAGCATTGTATCGATTTTAACATTTATACAATATGCAAAGAATAGGAAGCGCGCGTTTTTTGGCTATTTTTGAATATCTTAATCTCGGCGATAAACCGCATACCATATTGAAACATAAAACAAGAAATTACTTCAGGCCGTCTGAAACCGATGCTCCGGGTTTCAGACGGCCTGCCGTTTTTTGCAAAGGCTTCATGCTTGGGTTATGATGTTTATTTGTAATATGTAAACAGATGATTGCCTGTTTTTACATAACAGGCCGTCTGAAACAACGGAGAACGATATGAATGCGGTTGTAATTGCGGTCATCATCATGCTTGTGCTGTCTTTATCGCGCGTGCATGTAGTGCTCAGCTTGGCTGTCGGCGCGTTTGTCGGCGGCTTGGTGGCCGGTATGCCTTTGGAGAATGTAACCAACGCGGCCGGCGATGTGGTGCAGCAAGGGATTATTCCTGTTTTTAACGAAGGCCTGAAAGGCGGGGCGCAAATCGCGCTGTCTTATGCCATGCTCGGCGCGTTTGCCATGGCCATCACGCATTCCGGCCTGCCGCAACAGCTCGCCGGTGTGATTATCCGCAAACTCAACGGCGGCGAAGGCAATGCGAAAGGCGAAGGCGCGGTCAAATGGATGCTGCTGGCGATTATTTTGTGCATGGGCGTGATGAGCCAAAACGTTGTGCCGATTCATATCGCATTTATCCCGATGATTATTCCGCCGCTGCTGTTGGTGTTCAACCGCTTGAAGCTCGACCGCCGCTTGGTGGCCTGCGTGATTACGTTTGGCTTGGTAACGACTTATATGTTCCTGCCTTACGGTTTTGGCGCCATCTTCTTGAACGACATCATGTTGGGCAATATCCGCTCGGCAGGCATGGATACCGGCGGCATCAATGTGATGCACGCGATGGCGATTCCGGCTTTGGGCATGGTGTCCGGTTTGCTGCTGGCCTTCTTGCACTACCGCAAGCCGCGCATTTATCAAAACAACGCCGCCGATACGGAAGACAACCGTGAAGCAGTGCAGCAGCAAGAGCCGTCAACCTATCGCAGCTTGGTGGCGGCCGTGGCGATTGCCGTGTGTTTTGCCATTCAGCTTTTGTATGAAAACTCGTTGGTATTGGGCGCGATGTTGGGCTTTGCCGTGTTTATGATGCTGGGCGTGATGAACCGCTCCGCCGCCAGCGATGTGTTCGGCGAAGGCATCAAAATGATGGCGATGGTCGGCTTTATTATGATTGCGGCACAAGGTTTCGCCGCCGTCATGAACGCGACCGGCGACATCCAGCCTTTGGTCGAACGCAGCATGGCTTTGTTCGGAAGCAATAAAGGCATGGCCGCCTTTACCATGCTGTTTGTCGGCCTGCTGGTAACCATGGGCATCGGCTCGTCTTTCTCCACCTTGCCGATTATTACCGCGATTTATGTGCCTTTGTGCATCAGCTTGGGCTTCTCCCCAATGGCTACCGTGGCCATCGTCGGCACGGCAGGCGCACTGGGCGATGCCGGCTCCCCCGCTTCCGACTCAACGCTCGGCCCGACCATGGGTTTGAACGCCGACGGCCAACACGACCACATCCGCGATTCGGTTATCCCGACTTTTATCCACTACAATATCCCGCTGATGGCTGCCGGCTGGATTGCCGCGATGGTGCTGTAATATGAGCGATATTCAGGAATTGGAACACCGCGTCACAGAGCTGGAAATTCAGACTGCCTTGCAGGAGGATTTAATCGGCAGCCTGAACGACACCATCGCCAAGATGCAACAGGCTTTGGATTTGCAGCAAGGCCAGTTGCGGCTGCTGTATCAACGGATGCAGGACAAAGGCGCAAACGGCGAACGCGAACCGTACAGCCTGCGCGACGAGATTCCGCCGCATTATTGATAACCTAAAAAGGGCGTGTTGGATACATGCCCTTTTCTTTTATAACAAAGGCCGTCTGAAAGTCAATCAAGCTTTCAGACGGCCTTTTAAACAATCAAACCTTACAAACAAGCCAATTCGTTGGCCATTTGCTGCTCGACGGTTTCACGTTGGCGGATAAGTTTGTATCCGCTGCCGTCAACCAATACTTCCGCCGCACGATTGCGCGTGTTGTAGTTGCTCGCCATGCTTGAACCATACGCACCGGCGCTGCGGATAAGCAGCAAATCCCCTTCTTCGCAAGCGATGGTGCGGTCTTTGCCGAGGAAGTCGCCGGTTTCGCAAATCGGGCCGACGATATTGGCCGTCAGAGGCTCAATGTTTTTGGTTTCGACCGCTTCGATGTGATGATAGGCGTCATAAAGCGCCGGACGCATCAAATCGTTCATCGCCGCATCGACCATCACAAAGTTTTTCTCTTCGCCGTGTTTGACGAATTCGACGCGCGTCAACAACGAACCGGCATTGCCGACCAAACTACGGCCTGGCTCAAGAACCAGTTTCAGACGGCGTGTACCGATTAGTTTTTGAACGGCTTGGGCATACGCGCCCAAATCAGGCACATTTTCGTCTTGGTAAACAATGCCGACACCGCCGCCCAAGTCCAAGTGTTCCAACACAATGCCTTCTTCTGCCAGTTGGTCGACCAAGGCCAAAATACGTTCGCAGGCTTCGATGAGCGGGCTAAGGTCGGTCAATTGCGAGCCGATATGGCAGTCGATACCGACGATTTTCAAATGGCTTTGTCGGGAAGCATGACGATAGGCCTCAAGCGCATCGGCATAGGCAATACCGAATTTGTTGGCTTTCAAACCGGTGGAGATATAAGGATGGGTTTTGGCATCGACATCAGGATTGACGCGCAGGGAAACCGGAGCGACTTTACCCAAACGCGCGGCAACTTTCTGAATGCGGTCGATTTCGGGAATGCTTTCCATATTGAAGCATTTCACGCCTGCATTCAGCGCAAATTCAATTTCTGCCTTACTCTTGCCTACACCAGAAAAAATCGTTTTCGCCGCATCGCCGCCGGCCGCCAAAACGCGCGCCAACTCGCCGCCGGACACAATGTCAAAACCGCTCCCCAAAGAAGCAAAGTGTTTGATAATGCTCAGGTTGCCATTGGCTTTAACCGCGTAGCAGACAAGCGGGTTCAAAGCAGCAAACGCGGTTTGGTAGTTGTCAAACGCCTCGGTCAGCGCAGATTTGCTGTACACATAAAGCGGCGTGCCGAATTCCTCGGCAAGGTGGGAATAAGGGATTTGTTCGCAGGATAAGGTCATGTTTGTGAAGTCTTTTTTAATCATTGGTTTGAGTGGTCGGCTCTTTAGCCGTATCGAATTTCAAGCCGGTCTGAATCACGCCGAAGCGCGCCTTGTCGCCTTCTTTGGGCAGGTAGAGGTCGCCTTTGTAGCCGCAGGCAGAGAGCAGCAGAGCCGTTGCCGCTGCAAAAAATACGCCGTATTTCATCAGTAAAACTTTCTTCATCATTACGAATGTGGCAAGATTCGGTATCTTAAACAAAAACCACACAAAAAGCCATGATGACCGAAAGCGAATTCATCCGCATGAGCGAAGAATTATTCGAACACATCGAAGACCAAATCGACGAAAACGGCTGGGATTTCGACTGCCAGTTTGCCGGAAACGTCCTGACCATCGAAGCCGGAAACGGCACGCAAATCATCGTCAACCGCCACACGCCCAACCAAGAATTGTGGATTGCCGCAAAAAGCGGTGGCTACCATTTCGCCGAGCAAAACGGCAAATGGCTGGCAACACGCGACAGCCGCGATTTCTACGACGTTTTGAACGAAGCACTAAGCGCGGCTTCGGGCGAAGCAGTTGAGATTGCGGAATTGTGATTCAGTCTCCAAATATCCCTAGCTAAAAATCTATTTACCTCAAAGGACACCCAAATGCCCCTACTAGACAGTTTCAAAGTCGACCACACCCGTATGCACGCCCCTGCCGTACGCGTGGCAAAAACCATGACCACGCCCAAAGGCGACACTATTACCGTGTTTGACCTGCGTTTCTGCATTCCCAACAAAGAAATCCTGCCTGAAAAAGGCATTCACACGCTGGAGCACCTGTTCGCAGGCTTTATGCGCGACCACTTAAACGGCAACGGCGTCGAAATCATCGACATTTCCCCGATGGGCTGCCGTACCGGTTTCTACATGAGCCTCATCGGTACGCCCGACGAGCAAAAAGTGGCCGATGCATGGCTCGCTTCAATGCAGGATGTTTTGACCGTTCAAGACCAAAGCAAAATTCCCGAGCTGAACGAATACCAATGCGGTACTTATCTGATGCACTCGCTTGCCGAAGCGCACGAAATCGCCCAAAACGTTTTGGCACGCAAAGTAGCCGTCAATAAAAACGAAGAGCTGACATTGGACGAAAGCCTGTTAAACGCCTAATACGCTATGACAGCAAAGGCCGTCTGAAACTTTATATGACAAGTTTCAGACGGCCTAAGACCTTTTATTCCAATTTTCAACCTTTCAGCCACAGTTTTACACCGCCTAAAAATAAGTTGGCGGATGCTGACAGTGTACATAGTATAATTACACTTTAAACAAACAACCTGATTCTATTGCTTTTATGAAACCGTTTTTCTGCAAAACCGCCATTGCCCTCAGCCTGACCCTCCCCGCCGCCGCCAACGCTGCCGAGTATGTCTGCAATGTTGAAGGCATCTCTGTTTATGCTTCATACCCACTCAACAATACCTGCCGCGTAGTTGACACAAACACCACCACAGAGAGCAGCATTGTTGCAGAACCTAACGTATTCACTGAATCTGAACCAACTAATAAATCCGTTACAAATGGTTCTGCTATCCTCAACGATATGTCCGCTTTAAAAACGGTACAAACAACAGAATTTAAAGCATCTGCCACTGACTACGTTCATGCTTCTCAAGCAATGCCTGCGGTACAAACCCCAGTCGTTGTTACTCGAAATGAAAACGGTATCCCTACACCTATTTCCATTCCGATGGCACAAGCACGTCTAACTTCTCAAATTGATAAAAATGTTGCTGACGGCCTTGCCATTCTCGGTGATACAACCCCATCTACAATAAAACCTGAAATTGACACTACTGACGTTCTCAACGTCATGCCTGATACCACACAACCTCAAACTGCGGCTGATCAAACTCCAAACAATATACCCGACTCCATTACCACTCCTATTACGCAAACCCGCCCGAAAGCATCTGCGATTCAAGCTCCCCAAACAATTATTCAGAATCCTGTTGTTTTACCGAAAACACCTGATCGCACTACGGCCAAACAAAATAACCAAACCGTAACTGCCTCAGATGAAGCACTTGACAAAACACCTATCAAAGTTGAAACCAAGCGTAAAGGCAAAGCCCAAACTCCAACCCTACGTAATGCAAAAAACACCAAAACTGTAAAAATAGCCGTCACAAACACGGCTAACGAACAAACGATTAAAACCGTTGTTACACCAACAGCAGAATCAAATGTACCAAATAAACCTGCTGCAACGATTTCCCCGGTAGATCAAAGCAAAACATCCGTACAAACGCCTTTCCCTAATGCATATAAGCCGGCTGCCGATATTCCGTTCGATCCGAGCAATGTTTACAACGATATCAAAATTCTGCCCCATATTCCGATTACCAGCGTAACCAACACAGCCGAAGCCGCCAATCCGCGTCTGAATATTATCTTGCGCAACCGTCCGGGTAAATCACGCGCTTCTTCATACAGCAAATACAAAGCCCCTGTGATCCGTACTGCTCCTGTGGTTACGCCGGCTCCTAAGCCAAGTCCTAAGGAAACCCGCAAACAAATATTGCAGACCGAAGTACGCAACGAACAGGCCGCTATTACCCGCCTTCAAACACAGCTGAATGCGGCCAAACAAAAAGGCGATCAGATTAAAATCCAACAACTGACCCGTACCATCAACGCCCGTAAAGCAAATATCCGCGCTATTCAAGGCGAGATGTCTCGTTGATTGGTTTTTTATACAAAAAGGCCGTCTGAAAACATTTTCAGACGGCCTTTTTAATGGTACAAACCTTATTTATTCAACAGACAAATACTTTCTCTAAAATCATTTGCTGATCACGCCAAAGTACATTTCTTCACATCCCTACCCTCGTGCGCCATTACTGCTTCTATCCAATCGGCGATATTTTGCCAATAATATTGCGGCTTTTCAGACGACCTATCAGTCTGCATCACTTCATCATTCAACACAACGGGAACACCCTGCTCTGCACCGGCTTCAAGCACAATCCAAATACTGCCTTCATGGGTATCGGCATGTGCTGCTTGATGTTCATATGCCCAGCCAACCGCAGCCTGTCCGCCATTTTGCACAGATTGCATCGCCAGCAACAATGGATGAAAGCAGGTATCCATATTGTTGTCGACAGCTACGACCAAAGTTGCACCATGCGTTCCTAACGCTTGAGCAGCATGAAAAACGGGAGCGTTGTGCAGGTTGGCAATAAAGTCAAACGGCATCGCAGCGTGATGGTTCAGTACATTGTCTGCCATTTTTTCAAACACGGATGGCGAAGAAAACAGCGTACCGAGAAAAACGGTGCAATCAGGGCAAATTTTGCTTTGTTCCTTCAGTTGCCCTGCACCAAGCGCGGCAATCAAACTCAAGCGGCTGAGGCGGCGGGTATCTATACCGTTTTGCTGCTTTAAGGTTTGTTTGAGAATTTTACCACCGGTGCCAGCGTCCGTATCAAAACGCACGGCGGCGGTAATGCGGATATTAGGATTTACGGTTGCCATTTCCATACCAAAGATGTGTTGCTGCCGCCAAAACCAAACTGATTGGCCAAACAGAAAAAACCGCCTTTTTGTGAAGCTGCGCACTCGGAAAAACGAATTTCCCGCCCCTGATAATCGCTGTTTCCACCTTGTTTTAAAGCGGATAAAAGCAGGGCTGTTTCAAGGGCTGCCGTTGCGCCAAGCGTGTGTCCGATTTGCGGCTTAAACGCCATCAGAGGCGGCAGTGCACCGAATATATTTTCCAGTGCGGCCAATTCAGCGGCATCGCTGTCAGCCGTGCCGATGCCGTGTGTTTTAACGGCTGCAATGCTTTCAGGAGCGATGCCTGCAATATCTAACGCACGGCGCATCACCTGCTCTTGCGCTTGGCCATCGCTTTGAATCAGGTCATTGCCTGTATTGGCAGCGTGTCCGATAAGTTTCAGACGGCCTGAAGAAGATTCGGGAGCAACGGAAGATAAGGCAAGTGCGGCAACACCTTCGCCTAAAATCAAACCGTTTCCGCCAAAAGGCTGATAGTGTTCTGCCAGCAAACCCAAACTGTGAAAATGCAGCAAAGTCAGTCGGTTGAGGTTTTCAATCCCAAGCACAAAGGCACGCTCCGCCTCGCCGCGCAAGCAGTTATCCGCCTGAATGAGCGCATGGGCGGATGAAGTGCAGGCAGTAGCGAAACTGAAAATCTGCCGATTGCCGCTGCGCCGGCGCAAATCTTCGGCGAGATAAAGCAGATTGTGTTCTTCTTCCGCCCTATTGCCCACAAAATGGCAGTTTTCATATTCGGAGATGGAATAGGAACTAGACCCGATAAACACCGGCGCATCATGCCAACTTTCAGATGGCCAGCCTGCATTTTCGGCAGCTAGGCGCAAATGTTGTTCGGCGATATCCGCCAATTCCTTCCGCCCCAAACTGTCGCTAGCAAATGCACGAAAATAAGCAGCCTGCTGCGGTTGGTTTAAAAACGTATAAGACACCGCATCAGGCCGTCTGAAATCCGTTTGCGGATTCAAGGCAGAAGTGGCCGCCGTACCGCAAACCCAACTCACGCGCCATGCTCCGCACGGATAAACGCCGCCAAATCGCGTACGCACATCATATGTTTGCGCACCATCCGGTCGCCCTGCAGGCGCACTTGGAAATACTGTTGCAAGGCAACGCTGATTTGCAGCGCATCAAGCGAATCCAAACCGACCGGACTGCCATCGCCAAACAAAAGTGCATCGTCGGTGAAATCATCCATATCCACATCGTCGGCCTTATCGGCCTCTTGCACGATTAGCTTTTTCAATTCCGCTTCCAGCTCGTGCTCGGCCAGTGTAAAGGTGTAAGACATTTTTAAACTCCCATTTTTATCTCATGAAGCAACAGCTTGTTTGAGCGAAACTCGCTACGCTCGTTTTCAGACGGCCTGAACTTTATGCAAAATCACCCCAAAGCGTCTGCATGGCGGCAATGGCCGCAAGTGAAGCGGTTTCGGTACGCAACACCCGTTTGCCAAGCGTAACGGATTGAAAACCGGCATCAAATGCCTGTTGCTCTTCCTTCTCCGTCCAGCCGCCTTCCGGGCCGACCATAAACACGACCTTACCGGACTGCGGCTGAACATCGCTCAGTTTTTGTGCGCGGTTCAAGCTCATTAACAGTTTGCTCGTTTCCTGCGGCAACTGCTGCAGAGCCTGTGCATAAGTCGTCAGTGGCAAAACCTTCGGCACAATATTGCGGCCGCTTTGTTCACACGCCGAAACAACGATTTCCTGCCAACGCGCTACCCGCTTTTCAGCGCGTTCGCCGCTCAAGCGGACGACACAGCGTTCGCTGATGACCGGGCGAATTTCTGCCACGCCCAATTCCACGCTTTTCTGCAAAGTGAAATCCATGCGCTCTGCGGCGGATACCGCCTGTACCAACGTAATGTTCAGCGGCGATTCGTTGTCCGTTGCCTCTTCACGCAGAATCCGCACGCTGGCGCGGCGTTTTTCCAAAACTTCAGGCAAAGCCGGATATGACTTGCCATTGCCGTTGAACAACACGATTTCTTCCGTATTTTTCACGCGCAATACATTCAGATGGCGCACCACATTATCGGGCAATTCGACCACGCTGTCGGGGCTTAAGGCAAAATCAACGTAAAATCGGGGCATGGTTTCCTGCTTTATTCATGTATATAATTTGAACTTTCGTGAACGAAGTTGAAACACGGCGACATCCTCTTGCCTGCCTGATTTCGATTTCATCCACTATAATTTAAAACTTCCTGAATTTTAATCCACTGTCACGCAAAACTGCAAAAAACAAGGATACGCCGTGCTATACCGTTTACAGAAAGTCGTCCGCCACATCGCCCAAACCGAAGTCATGCCGCGTTTTCTGAACACGCCGTCACGACGCAAGGAAGACGGTTCGGTTTTGAGTGAAGCAGATTTGGCCGCACAAACCGCTTTTGCCGCCGCCCTGCCCTTATTGGAGGATTGTCCGATGTTGGGCGAGGAGATGAGCGTTCAGGAGCAAACCCGTTTGTGGAACGAACATTCAGACGGCCTGTGGATTGTCGACCCTATCGATGGCACAAACAACTTCGTCAACGGTTTGCCGCATTTTGCCGTATCCGTCGCGCTGGTTAAAAACGGCCACGCCGAATTGGGCGTGATTTACAATCCGGTCAGCGGCGAATGTTTCTATGCCGAACGCGGCAAAGGCGCATTCCTCAACGGCACGCCGCTGCCGCTGCGTTCGGAAAACAAAAAACTCAACGAATCCATTGCCGGCGTGGAAATCAAATACCTGCGTTCGGGCAAACTCGCCAGCCGCATGAATACCCTTGCCCCATTCGGCACAATCCGCAGCATGGGCAGCAGCACGCTCGATTGGTGCTACCTTGCCAGCGGCCGCTACGATATTTACATCCACGGCGGACAAAAGCTGTGGGACTACGCTGCCGGCGCATTGATTTTTGAAGAAGCCGGCGGCTGTCTGACCACTTTGGAGGGCGACGATTTTTGGAGCGGCGAACATGTATTCAAGCGTTCCGTCATAGCCGCATTGCAACCCGAGCTGTTTCAACAATGGGTGAAATGGATTCGCGAAAATCAGTAAAAATACCGTTTATCTTCAAAAAATCACGATTATCTTGCAACTTATTGAAATTATTTCACTTCTTAACAGCATTTAATACTAAAAACGGTAGAATATCAATCGCTGACACAACACCGCTCTTTCATCCCTTTTGGGCGGTGCAGCAAGTAAGACGTTTTCCCGCAATGTATTGGCCATTCATACTTCTCCCTTAGTATGAATGGTTTTTTTTATCTGAAAAAACAGCTCAGGCCGTCTGAACGTTCAGACGGCCTGTTTACATTACTATTTGAAAAACTGTCCGCAACACGCCTTAAACTTTTTGCCAGAACCGCACAAACAAGGCTGTTTCATCGTCGGCAAAGCAACGGTCGGATCAATAAAGTACCAACGCCCGTCTATTTTCACAAACGCCGACAATTCATGATGGCACTCAGTTTGCCCGTTCTCTTCAAAATACGCCTCAAACTCGACCAAAGCATGCAGCTTGCCAAACGGCACATGACGGATAACCTTCAATCCCGACCACTGCGTCTGCTTACTCCATGCCGCCAAATCCTGCTTGTCCAACAAATTCTGCTGCGCAGGGACGGTCGTGTCCACGATATAGTCGATTTCCTGCAAAACATACGCGCTGTAACGCGAGCGCATCAACTCTTCCGCCGTCGAAGCCGCCGCCTCACGCGCATGAAACGGTGCGCAACATTCCGTATAAACACGCCCCGACTGACAGGGGCAAAGTGTAGCCGTCATTCCTAATTATCCGAATAAATCCATTTCAAAATTATAACGCAAACCCGACTCAGGCCGTCTGAAAACGAGTGTAACGAGTTTCGCCAAAACGAGCGTAGCGAGTTTCGCTAAAATAAGCAAAGCGGGTTTCGTCAAAATAAACGCAACAATCTGATATAATGCGTCTTTTCGATTTTGACTATCCATGATGACCATTCCCATCCAAAGCATCAGCCGCCTGTTGCCGCAAACCCAATGCCGTGAGTGCGGCTATGAAGGCTGCTTACCCTATGCGCGCGCCCTGTCGGCAGGAGAAGCGCCGGTAAACCTGTGCGCGCCGGGTGGGGAAACCGTCATGAAAGACATTGCCAACCTGTTGGGCAAGCCATACCTCGCTCCGGCAAAAACACAAATCAAAGCCGTAGCCCTGATTGACGAAGCCGTCTGCATCGGCTGTACCGCCTGCATCCGCGCCTGCCCTGTCGATGCCATTATGGGCGCGTCCAAACTGATGCACACCGTCATCAGCGACGAATGCACCGGCTGCGGCTTGTGCGTTACCCCCTGCCCCGTCGACTGCATCGACATGGTTCCCGTATCGCAGCCCTTCCTGCCGTCCGCACGCCGTTTCAGCACCTCTGCCGAACCGCGCTTTGCCGCCGCCGAACACGCACAAAGCCGTTTCGAACGCCATACCGCGCGCAAACAGCGCGACGATGCCGAACGCAAAGCCCTGCTGGCGCAACGCGAAGCCGCCGTCAAAGCCAAACAGGCCGCACAGGCACAAACCCAAACAGCCGCACCAAGCGCCGCATTCAACCCCATGGATTTGATTGCCAAAGCCATGGCAAAAGCGCAATCACAACAGGATAAACTCGTCTCCTCCGACAACCGCGAAGACTTCAAAGCGCAACAAATCGAAGAAGCTAAAGAACGCGCCGAACTGCGCCGCGCCCAACGTGATGCCAAATACGGCAACGAAGCCGAAAAAGCCGCCGCCATCGAATTTCTGCGCCGTCACAAAGCCGAGCAGGAAGCGGCCAAAGAAGCCCGCTGATTTCCAAAACAACAAACCATTCCGACCGCATCAGGCCATCTGAAAACATTGCACGAAAACCAATAACTTTATGACCACACAAGAATTTCCACACCAGCATACCGCCCATTGCGAAAGCGGTGTGATGTCCACCCTGCTCAAATACCATGGCCACAATTTAGATGAAGCCATGATTTTCGGCATTGCCCATGCGCTGACATTTGTCTGGATGCCGCTGATCAAATTAAACGGCATGCCGCTGGTTTCTTACCGTACCGCGCCGCGCAGCATCATCAAAAACACCTGCAAGGCATTGGGGCTGAAATTGTCTGTCCGCAAATTTTCCGACGCACAAAGAGGACAAGCCGCATTGGATGCCGCGCTATCCTCAGGCAAACTGGCCGGTTTGCAAACCTCCGTCTTTTGGCTGCCCTACTTCCCGCCGCAAATGCGCTTCCATTTCAACGCACACAATCTTTTAGTGTACGGCAAAGACGGCAACGACTACCTCATCAGTGACCCCGTATTTGAAACCGTGCAACGCTGCGCCGCCGAAGATTTGCAGCGTGCGCGCTTCGCCAAAGGTGTATTGGCGGCAAAAGGCATGATGTACACCTTGGAAGATAACAGGCCGTCTGAAAAAATCATGGCAGACTTACCCGCCATTATCCGCAAAGCCATACGCAAAAACGCCAAACATATGCTCGCGCCGGTCTTTTTCATCGGCGTAAAAGGCATCCGCACGCTGGCAAAAAAAATCGAATCCCTGCCTGCCAAACAAAACGACAAATACCAAAAACTGTTTCTTGGCCATTTGGTGCGGATGCAGGAAGAAATCGGTACCGGCGGCGCAGGTTTCCGCTATATCTACGCCTACTTCCTCGAACAAGCCGCTCATATCTGCAACGAACCTGCGTTTCAGACGGCCTCAGAACAAATGACCGCCATCGGCGACCAATGGCGCCAATTCGCAGCAATGTGTGTGAAACAGTGCAAAAAGCCGTCTGAAAATGGTTGCCGCAACATTGCCGAATTTCTGCGCAAAATTGCGGATGATGAAGAAGCGTTATGGCGGGGATTATTGAAATAATCAGGATTTATTCGATCCCGATTAATCTACCGTGAATTATTTTGACATTCAGGCCGTCTGAAAACTAAAAGAAATAAAAAAATGCGTTACTTAGCTTCCCTCTTATTATTGTGTTCCGCCTTAACCCATGCCGCGCCGCAAAACGGCTTTGCCTTGGTTCATGATGCCGACGGACACACCAACTTACGCGAACGCCCCGATTTGAAAGCCAAAGTCTTGGCAAAAATTCCCAACGGCACACCGTTGGAATGTATAGAAGAACTCAGTGAAAACAGGTCGGACTTCTGTTTTGTTCAGCTGCAACAGGCAAACGCCGACGATTCTGGCTTTATCCATTACAGCCGTTTAACATTTCCCGCCTCCGACAAAAACTTCGTCCGCCTGCGCGAACAATCTGGTCATGACGATACACTGACTTTGTCCGGCAACGGTCAAAAGGTACACATCGTAGCCCGCCGCATTCACCCAAAACGCAGTGATTTCTCGGGTATCAGCAAAGACAAATACACCGCGCGATTCTATCAAGGCAAACCTTTCTATGGTACAGACTACGTCATCCCCAAAAGCGTGTTCGCGCTTGAGCGTATCACGCTAAACGGTCAAGCGGTTCCCGCTGCCGAACTGCAAGGACTGTTCTCGCCCGATTTTGCCGCCACCGCACGCGGCAGCAATGTATATCAAGGCTGGAAAGCCTATTACCGCCACAGCGATAAGACGCTTTACCTGTTCGGCAGACAAGGTTCGGACGGTGATCCTTTCGGCGTCTGCTTTATATTTAAGGACAGCAAATTCCAGCGCCGTTATTTATGGGGTGCTGCGATTTAAATATCGCTCGAAAGGCCGTCTGAAACCATGATTCAAATCCAATCCCTCTCCCACCATTATCCCAAAGCCGAAACTGCCGCGCTGGACAATGTGTCGTTCGATATTGCCGACGGCGAATGTTTGGGGCTGCTCGGCCACAACGGTGCGGGGAAAACGACGCTGATGTCGCTTTTGGCCGGCTTGCAGGAAGTACGGCAGGGCGAAATTTTGTTTGACGGCAAGCCGTTGCGCCTGTTAAGCCGCAACGAGCGGCAAAAAATCGGTTTGGTGCCGCAGGATTTCGCGTTTTATCCGCAGCTTTCGGTGTGGGACAACCTGCTGTTTTTCGCCTCACTTTACAAAGTGCGCGACAAAGGCCGTCTGAACACGCTGTTGGAGCAGACCGACCTGACCACCCACAAAAACAAAGCGGCAAAGCATCTTTCGGGCGGGCTTAAACGCCGTCTGAATTTTGCCATCGGCCTGATTAACTCTCCACAACTGGTGTTCCTCGACGAAATCACGGTAGGCATCGACCCGCAGTCGCGCCGCTTTATCCTCGACAGCGTGGCGGATTTGACACGGCAGGGAGTAACCGTGGTTTATACCTCACACTATCTGTCGGAAATTGAGCAGCTTTGCGACAAAATCGCGCTGCTGCAGCACGGCAAGCTGGTGTACCACGGCGGTTTGGACGAGCTTTTAAGTACGCAAACAGGTGTCGTGCTCTTTACCGTCGAACCGCCACTGCCGCCTCAAACGCTGACTGCTTTGGGTGCCAAGCAAGTGGACAGCCGCGGCATGATGGAAACGACGCACGATGCCGCCGCCGTTTACGCCGCCCTGCAACAAAGCGGCGCACAAATCCGCTACTTCCAGCAGGGACACGGTTCGCTGGAAACGTTTTACCTTGATTTCCTGCGCAAAGACAAACCGGCAACAGATAAGCAAAATCCACAATGACGATTTCCTCCCTCCTCAAAGAACTCAAACTGCTCTGCCGCGACCTGCACGGTTTGGCCGTGTTGTTTGTGATGCCCATCGCCTTCATGCTGATTATGTCGTTGGCGCTAAGCCGCGACCAAGATCCGCACACTGACAGCCGTATCGCGCTGGTTGGTGCAACAAACGACAGTATCAATACCGCGCTGGCCGCCGCTCTGGAAAAAGAGCAGATTCATGTTACGCGGACGCCGTCTGAAAAACTGACCGACGCGCAAAACGGCCTACACGACAAGCGTTTTCAACTGGTGCTGCACAACCCGAACCCCGCTTCCGGCAAAATCGCCGACGACAAAGCCCTGCAAATCTATGTACCGCCCGATACCGAGCCTTCATGGCTGGCGGCTGTCAAAGGCGTTTTGCAGCAGCACTACACCGAAACGCGGCTAGACGCCTATTTCGACAACAACGACGGCATCAAAATCGACAATAAAAAACTGCCCCGCTCCATCCGTAAAGACATCCAGAAAAAAGTCGATGAAAAAAACGACGAACAATTCGCCGCCGTGCGCAGCTTTTTAGATAAAAAAATGCTGGAAGAACACTATCTGAGTGCAGGCAGCGGCACGGTGGAAAAACCCAACGCCGTACAACACAGCGTTCCCGCATGGCTGATTTTCGGTATGTTTTTCATCATGATACCGCTGTCGAACGTTATGGCGCTGGAACGCCAGACCAACACCATCACCCGCCTGCGTCTCGCCCGCGCCTCCGCGTCCGGCCTGATTGCCGCCAAACTCGTTCCCTATTTCCTGATTAACCAGCTTCAGTTTGTCGGAATGCTGCTGCTCGGCCGCTACCTATTACCCGAAATCGGCGTACCCGCCCTCATACTCAACGGCAGCCTTGTTCCCTACGCGTTGCTGTCCGCTGCCGTCAGTGCCTCCGCCCTTGGCTACGCGCTATTAATCAGCGTCTGCTCCAAATCCACCGAACACGCCGTCGTCCTCGGCGGCGGCGGCATTATCCTGATGGCGGCAATCGGCGGCATTATGGTGCCTGCACACGTCATGCCCGAAACCATGCAGCAACTTACTTGGATTTCCCCGATGGCTTGGGGCTTGAAGGCTTTTCAGGAATTACTGCTCAACCGCAGCGGCTTGAATGGAATCGGCCAGTATCTGCTCTTATTGTCTGCATTCTCTTTTACCACACTGACTGCTGCCGTATTGGTTTATCGTAGGCAGTTGCAGACGCAGGTAAGGTTTTAAACGTTTGTCTGCCCGAAGTAGAAAACTTATTTCTCAAAACCATTCCTATAAAACTTCAGGCCGTCTGAAATTATCTTTCAGACGGCCTGATGCTTGATATGCTATGGATTGTTTCAATAACAAAATATACTCAACAAAATACCAAAATTCAAACGCAAAAAAACCTGCTTTTTTTCAAAGCAGGTTTTTATATTTGGTGGGTCGTGAGCGATTCGAACGCTCGACCAACGGATTAAAAGTCCGCTGCTCTACCGACTGAGCTAACGACCCGATAAGCTGTGCATTATAGAGATGGGGCACACAGCTGTCAACACTTTTTTAAACTTTTTTATTCGACGACGATTTTCGGGAAGCGGCTGCTGAAGTCTTTGCCTTTATCGGCAATGGCCAGTGCAATTTGGAAGGCGGCTTCGGTGTAGATGTCGGCGATAGTTTGGTTGTTTTCAAACAAGGCCGAAGATGTACCGCTGTCCATGGCTTCGCGTACAGGCAGGCTCAACGGAAGCTGGCCGAGCAATGGTACGTTCAAACGCTCTGCCAGGTTTTTACCGCCTTCTGCGCCAAAGATTGCTTCAGCATGGCCGCAGTTGGTGCAAATATGGACAGACATGTTTTCCAAAACGCCCAAAATCGGAATATTGACTTTGTTGAACATATCCACGGCTTTGCGTGCATCAATCAGGGCGATGTCTTGCGGCGTGGTGACGACAACGGAGCCGGTTACGGGGATTTTTTGCGACAGGGTCAATTGGATATCGCCGGTACCGGGCGGCAGGTCAATGAAGAGATAATCGACATTGTCCCATTCGCTTTGGAACATAAGCTGTTGCAAGGCTTGGCTGACCATCGGGCCGCGCCAAACGACGGCTTGGTCGGTATCGACCAGAAAACCGATGGACATCACTTGAATGCCGCTTTCGGCTTCAACGGGAATGAGTTTTTTGTTTTGTTGGTCGGGTTTGCGGTCTTGTACGCCGAGCATGGTGGGCTGGCTTGGGCCGTACAGGTCGGCATCGAGTACGCCGACGCGCGCGCCCATTCTGGCCATTGCGGTGGCAAGGTTGGCAGTGGTCGTTGATTTGCCGACGCCGCCTTTGCCCGATGCAACGGCGATAATGTTTTTCACGCCTTTGATGGTTGCTACGCCGGGTTGAACTTTATGCGTACCGATTTCGGTATCGATACTCAAGTGAATGTGGGTATCGCCGGTATGCGAAATGACGGCTTCTTGAACGGCGTTGGCAATGTCTGCGGCAATATGGGCAACTGGGAACGCGAATTTCAGGCCGATATGCAGGCCGTCTGAATGCTCTTCCAGAAGCGAAACGGCTTTTTCGCTGCCCAAAGTGCGTATTGTGGTGGGAATCAACACGGCATCGAGTGCGGTTCGGATGGCTGGGATATTCATAATCTGCCTCTTGAATGTGGGAAATTGTTTATGTGCGCGATTTGTCGTGCGACAAATCTGCCAAATTATACCCTTGAACGCCATGTAAGGGATACGCCCGAAAAACTTCAGGCTGCCTGAAACATCGGGCAGCCTGAAAAGAGGGGCAACTGAAACGCGGCCTTATTCGCTCAAGAGCGCAATGTCGGCAACTGCGTTCATTTGTTCTGCCAAGCGGTTCAGCAGGTTCAAACGGTTTTGCTTCACGGCGGCATCTTCAGCCATAACCATCACGCCGTCGAAGAATGCATCGACTTGCGGCTTGACGGAAGCCAGTTCGGACAAAGCAGTTTGGAAATTGCCTTCGGCAACGGCGGCGGCAATTTTCGGCTGCAAACCTTGCGCGGCAGCATACAGGGCTTTTTCTTCGTCTTGTTGCAACAGGCTTTCGTTAACCGCGCCCAACTCGGCATCGGCTTTTTTCAGCAGGTTTTGCACGCGTTTGTTGGCTGCGGCCAATGCGGCGGCTTCGGGCAGCTGTTTGAACGCGGCAACGGCCTGCAGTTTGGCCACTACGTCGTCCAAACGGCGCGGCTGTTTCGCCAATACGGCGGCAACGATGTCTTGCGGATAATCGTTTTGCAGCAACACGGCCAAACGCGCCTGCATGAAGTCGGCGGTTTCAGACGGCGTTTTCTCGTTGAGCAAACCTTGCGGGAAGCTGTTGAAGGCCGTCTGAATCAGTTCGTTTACGTCCAAACCGTACTGCATCAGCATACGCAAAATACCCAAGGCGGCACGGCGCAGGGCGTATGGGTCTTTGTCGCCGGTCGGAATCAGGCCGATGCCCCAAATGCCGACCAAGGTTTCCAGTTTATCGGCCAAAGCAACGGCGGTTGCCACTTTGCCCTCTGGCAGGTTGTCGCCGGCAAAACGCGGTTGGTAATGTTGCTCGATGGCTTCGGCGATTTCTTCGGTTTCGCCGTCCAAGCGGGCATAGTATTTACCCATGGTGCCTTGCAGTTCGGGGAACTCGCCGACCATTTCGGTTACCAAGTCGGCTTTGGCCAAACGTGCGGCGCGCTCGGCTGCGGCGGCATCCGCACCCAAAGCTTTGGCGATATGGGCGGCAATGCTTTGCAGGCGTTCGATGCGCTCGGCTTGCGAACCGATTTTGTTGTGGTAAACCACGCTGGACAATTTCGGCAGGCGGCTTTCCAAAGTCGCTTTTTGGTCTTGTTTGTAGAAGAACTCGGCATCAGACAGGCGCGCGCGCAAAACGCGTTCGTTGCCTTGGATGATGTGTGACGAATCTTCGGTTTGCAGATTGGACACCAGCAGGAAGCGGTTCATCAACTTGCCGTTTTGGTCGAGCAGCGGGAAGTATTTTTGGTTTTGCTGCATGGTCAGAATCAAACATTCCTGCGGTACGGCGAGGAAGTGTTCTTCAAAACCGGCTTCCAATACCACAGGCCATTCGACCAATGCGGTCACTTCGTCCAACAATGCTTCATCGGCGGCAACGGTCGCGTTCAGACGGCCTGCCTGCTCGTTCAAGGCCGTCTGAATGGCGGCTTTGCGTTCGGCAAACGATGCTTCCACTTTGCCTTGCTCGCGCATTTGTGCGGCGTAGCTGTCGGCATTTTCAATGGCGATTTCGCCACTGGAGAGGAAACGGTGACCCAATGTTTTGTTGCCGCTTTGCAGGCCCAAGACGTTGACGTTTACGATGTCGCCGCCGTGCAGCACGATCAGCCCGTGAACGGGGCGCACGAAGGTAAACGTGCTGCTGCCCCAACGCATCACTTTCGGAATCGGCAGTTTCTTAACCGCTTGATTGATAATATCTTCCAAGAGCTCGCCCAGCGGTTTGCCGGTTTGGACGTATTCGTAGGCGTACACGTCTTGCTTGCCGTCGTGGACGATGGTCAAGTCTTCGATTTTCGCACCCGCACCGCGCGCAAAACCTTCCAAAGCCTTAGTCGGCGCACCGTCTTTCATGGTATTCGCCACGGCAGGGCCTTTTTTCACAATTTTTTGATCGGCTTGAACGGCTTTCACGTTTTTGACTTGAACGGCCAAACGGCGCGGAGAAGCGTAGGCAGTGTATTCGGCTGCGCCGTCAATCAGTTGCGCCTTTTCCAAGCCTTCGGCAACGGAAGCGGCAAAATGGTTGCCCAAATTATTGAGGGCTTTTGGCGGGAGTTCTTCAGTGAGAAGTTCGATTAAAAGGGTTTGGGTTGTCATGTGCTTATCGTTAAATAGGAAATTGGTTGACGTCTGAATACGGCATCATGCGGTTTTCAGACGCAAGGTTAATTGAATTGACGGCGATTTTATCATTTTCAGACGGCCTGTGGCTGTCTTTCACAAACAATTTGCCCGATTTTCAAGCCACTTCGTCCGCAACAGCTTCAATTCGCAGCGCGGATATACGGCAAACCACTGGTTTCGTCGTATTCGGGAATGTCGCTTCCGGCAAACAGCGCACCGGCCAAACGCACGGCCGCGCCGGTAACGGCCGGGGAAATCATAAAGCCGTGGCGGAACAGGCCGTTGACTTCAATCAGGCGGCGTTCGCGGTTGAAGCGGATTTCGGGGTTGTGGTGGTTTAAAGTCGGGCGCAGGCCGGTGGTCAGTTCCAAAAGGTTTGCCTCGCCAAATGCCGGATGCACGGCGTACAGCGCGGACAAAAGTTCCAAACCGGAACGCACGCTGGCCGGCGCTTGGCTTTCGCTTTCGATTTGGGTCGCACCAATCACAAAAATATGGTTTTCCTTCGGCGCGATATACAAAGGATAGCGCGGATGCAGCAGACGCACGGGGCGGGACAGCTCAATTTCGGGGGCGTAAACGCGCGCCACTTCGCCGCGAACGCCGCGCAAAACGCTTTCAGACGGCCTGTTCCACGCGCTCTTTGCACCATAACCGCGGCAGTCAATGACCCAATCGTATTGCGCTGCCAAATCTTCGACTTCGCGTTCGCACGACCAATGACACGCTACATTCATCGACTCCAAAGCATCGGCCAACGCATTCAATACCTGCCGTCCGTCCAACTGCCCTTCTGTCGGCAGATACAGGCCGTCTGAAAACCGCCCTGCCAGTTGCGGCTCGTTGGCTGCGATTTCATCCGCGTTCCAACGTATGGTTTCATGTTCCGCCACGCCGCCGCGCTTCAAATGACGGGCAAACTCGGCAGAAAGCGGCTTGTCCTGCGTGTGCCAGACAATCAGGCTGCCGTTTTCCTGCATCATCACCGGCGTATTCAGGCGGCCGACAATCGCGCGCCAAAGCGCAATGCTTTGTTTGCCCAAACGGATGACTTCGGGCGTTGCCTCCACCGCTTCGGCAGACGGCGCCAGCATGGCCGCGGCAACATAAGCGGCGGCTTGCGCGCCGTTGCGTTCGCCTTTCTCAAACAACTCGACCGAAATGCCCTGCTCTGCCAGTTGGAACGCCATCAGACGGCCCGACAGACCGCCACCGAGTACCGTAACCTTAGACATCAGTTTCTCCTTGTTTTTAATATATAAATAAGCAGCATATTTTAGAACTTGTTTTGCTATATCACAATATCGACACAAAATGAGAACAGTTTTTGCATACCATGCTCAAACTGAATCAGTAATACGCAAACAAAAAGCTTCCCTCTATACCCGACAGTTACCGCTTCAAGCTGCCAATCAGCTTTTATAAAAATATCTTCCTTACATAAAACCTACTATTTGAAGTGAGTGTGTTGCGACGGCAAATCAAATTATATTGACGCGTTAAATACGCCTGCCTGCTTATCCGAACTTCACTTCTGCCCCGAATACTTCCTGCCATAGTTTTCGCACATTGCCGTAGTGGGTCAGCAACTCGTCCGTTACTTCGGTTTTTTTGGCATCGCGCAGTTTGGTGTTGTGTTGCTGCTGGCGGTAGAAGCGGTAGGCGGTGCGGCTTTGTTCGGCGAGGGTTTTGTCGATGAGGCCGCAGTCGGCGGCGATGTTCAATAGGGCGATGTTGCCGTAGTTATCGAGGAGTTGCGGATACTGGCGGGCATGGGCAAGTATCAGATATTGGACGATAAATTCAACATCGACCACGCCGCCGCGCGCGTATTTGACGTTGCTGTCGGCAGGCGGGTGGGTGGGAAACATTTTTTCGCGCATTTCGATGATTTCGCCTGCTAAAACGGTTTGGTCGCGTTCAGCGGTCAGCATCTCAGTACGGATACGATCGAAGGCCGTCTGAACATCAGGCGTACCGCAGATAAAACGGGCGCGGGTGAGGGACTGGTGTTCCCATGTCCATGCGTTTTCACGTTGGTATTTTTCAAAGGCAGCGATGCTGTGGGCGAGGAAACCTGCATCGCCGTTGGGACGCAGGCGCAGGTCGGTTTCGTAGAGGCTGCCTGCGCCGGTAGCGGCGGAAAGCCAGTTGGTTAGGCGGCGGGCGAGGCGGCTGTACACGTCGCCTGCATCGGGATGAGGGTCGTCATAAAGATAGACCAAGTCGAGATCGGAGGAATAGCTGAGCTCTTTACCGCCCAGTCTGCCGTAGCCGATGATGGCAAATTGCGGCGCATCACGGTGTTTTTTGGGCATATCCGCCCACGCGCACGGCAGGGCGGCGGCAAGGATGGTGTCGGCAAGTGCGGAGAGCTGGTCGGAAAGTGATTCTACCGTCCACAATCCGGCAAGGTCTTGAACGGCTAGGCGGAAGACTTGGGCGTGTTGGAAATGGCGCAGTGTGTCCATTTGTGCTTCGGTGTCGCCGCCGCAGGCTTTGAGATCGTTTGAAAGTGAGGCGGCAAGGGCCGGCCAGTCGAACGCGGTATCCAAAAGCTGCGTGCTGATGAGTTCGTCCAGCAAAATCGGATATTTGCTCAGATACGCCGCCACCCATGAGCTTTGGCTCATGATTTGTGCCAGATGAGCCAAGGTTTGCGGATGTTCGTTGAGGAAGGCGAGATAGGCGGAGCGGCGGCTGATGTTTTCGAGAAAGTCAAACAGCCGCATTAATGTGTCGGTCGGGTTGGGTTGCTCGGCCGCCGCCTGTACCAACAGCGGCACAATGGCGTCGAAACGCGGCTGGGCGTGGGCGGAAAGGTGGCGGTATTTATGGCCGTTGCGGATTTGGTCAAGCCGCGTGGCGATGGTTTCGGCATCAAACCCATATTCTTTCAGACGGCCTAGCCGTTCTTCTTCATCGGGTTTTTCCTGCCATGCCCATTGCCATTCGCTGTTGCTTTGCGTTTGCTCTTCGGGTTCACTCAAAATTTCGTTGAACAACTGATTGACTTTGTTCCGATGCACATTGAGGCCGTCTGAAAAAGCAGCATAGCTGTCGAAACCCATGCTTTCGGCGAGCAGTTGTTGCTGTTCGGGCGAGGTGGGCAGAGTTTGGGTTTGCTGGTCGTCCCAGTATTGCAGGCGGTGTTCGACGTCGCGCAGGAATCGGTAGGCGGCCAGCAGGGTTTCGACGTTTTCAGACGGCATGATGCCCAGCTCGGCAAGTTTCTTCAGCGTTTCCTGCGTGCCTTTCAGTTGCAGCGCGCGCATTTGTCCGCCGCGTATCATTTGGAAAATTTGGGCGATAAATTCGACTTCGCGGATGCCGCCCGCGCCGAGTTTGATGTTGTCCGCCATACCTTTTTTGCTGACTTCGCTGCGGATTTGGCGGTGCAGGTTGCGCATCGCTTCATACGCGCTGTAATCCAGATATTTGCGGAACACAAAGGGGCGCACCAGCGATTTGATGTCGTTCGGATACGGCGTAACCACGCGGCCTTTGCACCACGCATAACGCTCCCATTCGCGCCCCTGTGTAATCAGATATTGCTCCAGCGCGGTTTCACTCAACACCAGCGCGCCCGAATCGCCGTCCGGCCGCAGCCGCATATCGACGCGGAACACCTGCCCGTCGGCGGTAATGTCGTTCAACAATGCAATCAATTTCTGCCCGACTTTGGTGAAAAACTCCTGATTCCCCCGTTCGCGCCTGCCGTCGGTGTCGCCCGATTCGGGATAGACGAAAATCAAATCGATGTCGGAAGACACGTTCAACTCATAGCCGCCCGCCTTGCCCATCGCTACCACGCTCAAATGCTGCGGCGATTTCGTATAACGCCCGATCGGCGTGCCGTACATATCCCGATAATAGGCGTAGGAAAAGTCCAATGCGGTATTGACGGCAAAATCGGCAAACAGCGTAATCGTGCGGGTTACTTCGTTCAAATCGCTGATGCGGTTTATATCGCGCACGATAATCTGCGACACGACATAGCGGCGCAACTCGCGCAACTGCCGCGCCAATTCTTCCTCGTTTTCTTCCGCGCGGATTTTGTCCCAATCGGCAAAAGCTTGAAAATCAGCTTCGGTCAAAACCTTGTCCAACATGGGCAGGAAAATTTCAGGCTTGAGTTTGCCGTTGTCGAGCTGGCGGGCGAGAAAAAGGGAATAACGGCGGGCAGTATCGAGGCGGTTCATAATCTTTGCCTGAATAAACAGAAAAGACCATCATAGCAAGGTTTCAGGCCGTCTGAAACCCACGCTTTCCCCTATCCGTGCAATCGGCTAAAATACCAACCTTTGCAACCCCACATAAGGAAACCACCATGACCCGTATGGTTCACTGCGTCAAACTCGGCAAAGAAGCCGAAGGCATGAAATTTCCGCCGCTGCCCAACGAATTGGGCAAACGCATTTTTGAAAACGTTTCCCAAGAAGCATGGATGGCTTGGACCCGTCACCAAACCATGCTGATCAACGAAAACCGCTTAAGCCTTGCCGATCCGCGCGCGCGCGAATACCTCGCCCAGCAGATGGAACAATACTTCTTCGGCGACGGAGCAGATGCCGTACAAGGCTACGTTCCGCAAGAGCCTAAATAAGCATTGAAAAGCCAAGGCCGTCTGAAACCCGATTTTCAGACGGCCTTTAAAATTCCCGATTGCCCCGCATATTAGGCAAATAGAACAGATAAATCATACAAACCCATGATTCTCTGTTAGAATCCAAATTTCATTTATTTCAATCCACACTGGAGCAAACGCCATGCAAAACGACGTTTACGACTATACCTCGCAAGGCTCGGTTGCCAAAAATACCGTCCTGCAAAAAACCTACCGCCTGCTCGGCCTGTCTTTCATTCCTGCCATTGCCGGCGCATTCTTTTCCGCCAAAACAGGCTTTAACATTTTCGCCATGTTCGGTTCATACTATGTTGCCCTGGCCGCCTTCTTCGGCTTTTTCTACGGCATGACCTTCCTGATCGAGAAAAACCGTTACAGCAACGTCGGCGTAGCCCTGTTGATGATCTTCACTTTCGGTATGGGCCTTGCCATTAGCCCTATGTTGCAATACACCCTGTCTATTAACAACGGCGCGCAAATCGTCGGCACAGCCGCCGCCATGACCGCCGGTGTATTCTTCACCATGTCCGCTATGGCACGCCGCACCACAATGAACATGAACAAACTCGGCAGCTTCCTCGGTGCCGGCGCCATCGTGCTCATGATTGCCGTTGTGGCCAACATCTTCCTCAACATCCCTGCCCTGAGCCTGACCATCGCGGCCGGCTTCGTTGTCTTCAGTTCCCTGATGATTATGTGGCAGGTGCGTGCCGTTATCGACGGTGGTGAAGACAGCCACATCAGCGCGGCGCTGACCATCTTCATCTCCATCTACAACATTTTCAGCAGCCTCTTGAGAATCCTCATCTCTATTAGCGGTGACGACTGATAAAGCCGCAAAGGCCGTCTGAAATTTCAGACGGCCTTTTTGATTTTTGACATCACCGGCAAACTCCCCTATCCTGAACGTACACAAACCCCATTCCCAACCCAAAATGACCACGACCACTCCGCGCCGTGCAGTGTACGCAGGCAGCTTCGACCCTCCCACCCTCGGCCACCTGTGGATGATACAGGAAGCCCAATCCCTCTTTGACGAACTCATTGTCGCCATCGGCACCAATCCCGAAAAGCGCAGCACCTACACCATAGAAGAACGCCGCGCCATGCTCGATGCCATTACCCACCCCTTCCCCAATGTCCGCATCAGCGTGTTTGAAAACCGCTTTTTGGTCGATTATGCCCGCGAAGCCAAAGCCAATTTTATCGTCCGCGGCATCCGTTCCGCCGCCGACTACGAATACGAACGCTCGATGCGCTACATCAACAGCGACATCGCCCCCGAAATCTCCACCGTCTTCCTGATGCCGCCGCGCGAAATAGCCGAAGTATCCTCCACCATGGTCAAAGGCCTGGTCGGCCCACAAGGCTGGCGCGACATGATAGGCCGCTACCTCCCCGACCCCGTCTATCAAAAAATCCTGCAAGACCACGAAACAAACACATAAAACAAAGGCCGTCCGAACATTTCAGACGGCCTTCCAATTTTCATTGATTATTTACGGGCAGACGTCAACGCCTGCAGGTTTTGATTCAACGTTTCCATGTCCAACCAACCGGCGGCAATAAACAGCATCAAAATCACCGTACCCACACACAGCACGCCGATACCATACAACAGATAGCCCACCAAAACACGGCCTACCGTCGCATTCCCCATCCACATCAAACCGCGTACCTGCACCACAAAAACCCAAGCCTGCCACAGCAGCGCAAACGCAGCCAACGCCGGCACATACAACACCAGCAACAGCGGCAGCAGCAAAGCCTCAGACACCAAAATAAAGCCCCACAAAGGCAACCGGGGCGCACCGTAATAATGCAGCACCTTGCGCATCGAGCGGCTCAACACCAACCATTTCACAATCACCAAAATCACCGACAGGCACACCGCCGCCGCGCCACTGCCAAACAAAGGCGACATGCTGGCCGCGTTCACCACACCCAACAGCAGCAACACCGCCGCCATCACCAAAGGTGAATACAAATACGTCTCCGGCGAACGATAGCGCAAACGCAAAACATCCCACATATCACGAACAAACACATACAGCATGGCATAAATCCAAAGCAAAAAAGCCGATTGTATCTTAGGCCGTCTGAAAATCAAACCAGCAAACCTAAAAACCGCCAATTAAAACGAAAAATAATTCAATACAAAACAAAATCTTAATTTACCGCCTCAAAAATAAAGCCTACAAACGCTTGCACAAGGCAACGAAATTTGGTTTAATTCACATCTCGCAACGAAACACGCGAAGGCCAGATAGCTCAGTTGGTAGAGCAACGGATTGAAAATCCGTGTGTCGGCGGTTCGATTCCGCCTCTGGCCACCACCAACCGCATTGAAGCGGTTATTTTTTTGTCTATACAATTTGCACGCATGTTTTAAGCGCAAATCCCGTTCCAGACCATGCGTCCCGATTTCCACACAAGGCCGTCTGAAAAATTTCAGACGGCCGTTGTTCATGTTGGCATGGCATAAAAATCCGCTTCTCCGCTCCATTCCGACAGAATACGGCGCTTCCATCCAAATCGGTTGAAACCTTCGTGAACATACTGAATATGAATAAAGTTCAAGGCAGGTCGGTTTACTATATAATACCGTCCAAACCAACCATAACTTACTCATTGCAGGGAAGATAATGAAAAAAGTGCTGATTATGCATTACTCGCAAACGGGGCAGCTCTCCAGCCTGGCGCGAAATTTTGCCGCGCCGTTGCAAACAGCCGGGATACAGGTCGATTGCGTCAATATCGTACCGGAGCAGGCATTTCCGTTTCCATGGCCGTTTTGGCGTTTTTTCGATACTTTTCCTGAAACCGTCCATTTAAAACCCGCCCCGATTCTGCCACCGCAAATTCCATCCGAAGATTACGATGTGGTGGTTATTGCCTACACCGTTTGGTTCCTCTCTCCTTCGCAACCGATTACCGCCTTTTTGCAACGCGAAGAAACGCGCCGCCTGTTAGACGGCAAACCGGTCATCACGCTTATCGGCTGCCGCAATATGTGGCTGGGCGCGCAGGAAAAAATGAAATCTTTGCTGAAACAAAACGGCGCCAAACTCATCGGCAACATCGTAAAAATCGATGACTGCAACAGCGCGGCAAGTTTCATTACCACGCCCGCATGGATGCTGACCGGCGACAAACGCTATTTCCGCTCCCTGCCCTCCGCCGGCATTGCTGAAGAAGAATTGGCGGATGCGGCGCGGTTTGGGACGAAATTGCGCGATACACTATTGAACCAACAGCCTTTGGACGAAACCCTGTTTCAAAATATGGGTGCGGCGACAGTGAATGAAAAACTGATTTTCAGCGAACGCGCCGCCGGTCGCAGCTTCTTCATCTGGGGCAAGCTTTTGATGGCGGCAGGCCGTATTTCTCCGCTCTTGCGCCATGCCTTGTTGTGCTTCTACATCGTCTTTTTATTGGCGATGATTTTGGTGGTTTTACCCATCAGTGTAATTTTGAAAAAACTGCTGCATCCGCTGCTCAAAGGCCGTCTGAAAAAGCTGGCGGACTATTATGAACAACCGTCAGGCAGATAATCTGTTTCAGACGGCTTCAAACCAGGAATCCATCATGCCCGAAGTTATCCACTACCCCGAACGCCGTCGCTTTCAAATCGACATTGACGGTTTGGAAGCAGGCTATATCAGCTATACCGAACATAATGGCGGCTGGGACGTAAACCATACCGTGGTCTCGCCCAACTTCCGTCATCGCGGCATTGCCAAACTGCTGGTGAGCGCGCTGATGGAATACGCCGAAACACACAACATCCCGTTAACTGCAAGCTGCGACTACGCGGCGCGGTTTATCGGTTGATTATTTTGACAACCACATCATGACATCGAATAACACACTCAAAGACGTTTATCTCAACCGCGTTTCTGCCTTTTTGCCCAATGCCCCTGTCGGCAATGACGAGATGGAAGCCGTCCTCGGCATGGCAGGCGATGTGCCTTCACGCGTGCGCCGTATGATTTTGCGTTCCAACGGCATTTTGTCGCGCCATTACGCCATCGATCCCGAAAGCCGCCGCACGACGCACACCAATGCCGAGTTGGCTGCCGAAGCGGTCAATGGCCTGTTTGCCCAAGGCGTTCCAGCAGAAGCCATAGGCAGCCTGGCGTGCGCCACTTCCTACCCTGACCAAACCATGCCCGGACACGGTGTGATGGTGCATGGTTTGCTGGATATGCCGCCTTGCGAAGTGTTCAGCATGGCAGGCGTATGCGCGGCAGGCATGGCGGCGATGAAACACGCCTACAACGCCGTGCGTACCGGCGAACACGCACATGCGCTTTCCGTTGCTTCCGAAAACGCCTCGGCGGTCATGCGGGGCGAAGTATTTCAAAGTGAAACCGACCATAAAAAACTGGAAAACGCGTCCCCCGAAATCGGGTTTGAAAAAGACTTTTTGCGCTGGATGCTGTCTGACGGCGCAGGCGCGGTGTATCTGTCCGACCGCCCCAATTCAGACGGCCTCAGCCTGAAAATCCATTGGATAGACCTGCTTTCCTACGCCAACGAAATGCCGCCCTGCATGTATGCCGGCGCAGAATTCCGCGACGGCGTCTTTGAAGGCTGGAAACATACCGATGCCGATTACGGCCGCCGCCACAGCCTGATGGCGGTCAAGCAGGACGTCAAACTGCTGAACGAAAACATCGTCCGCTATACGGTGGAAAAACCCCTCTCCCAAATCGCCGCCAAACACGGCATCCGCGCCGAAGAAATCGATTGGTTCCTGCCCCACTACTCTTCCGGCTTTTTCCGCGACCGCCTTTCAGACGGCCTGAAAAACATCGGCTTCGACATTCCGCAGGAAAAATGGTTTACCAATCTGCACAGCAAGGGCAACACGGGTTCGGCCTCGATTTACATCATCCTTGAAGAATTTCTGCGCACCTTTCCCATCGAACACGGCCAAAAAATCCTGTGTTACGTTCCGGAAAGCGGACGCTTTTCAACATGTTTCATGCTTTTGGAAGCAGTAAAGGCCGTCTGAATGAAAATTGACGACATTCCTCAAGACAACAGCGCCAGCTACCACGGCCACCGCAAAGTCATCTACGGCACTCGCGACGGCCACTACGAAGCGGCCACCAGCAACGGTTGGCAGGACGAAGCCTACGCCACCGAAATGGCGGTGTGCGAACTCGATGCCCAAACGCAGGCCGCGCGCGAAGCCGTCGAAAAAGGCGAATATTCGCCGCTGTACTACCATATGTTCCGCTGTCGTTATGATGAAACCGGCTTGGCCATGGCGGCAGGCGTATGGAAATGGCAGCTGCGTCGGCATTTCCGTCCCGAAGTGTTCGCCAAACTACCTGCCAAAACCCTGCAAAAATACGCCGATGCCTGCCAAATCAGCATAGATGACCTCAAACAAACCGATATTTAAAGTCCCTCATGATTACCCTGCATTCGCTCGATCAATCCCGCGCCCTGCGCATTGTTTGGCTGCTTGAAATCCTCGGCACGCCCTACCGCCTGCAAACCTACCGCCGTCATCCCGACACTTTGCTCGCCCCTAACGAACTCAAAGCCATCCATCCCTTGGGCAAATCGCCCTTATTGGATGATGACGGCTTTATCTTGGCGGAAAGCGGCGCGATTACCGACTATCTGATTCAAACCTACGGCAACGGCCGCTTGATGCCCGAACGCGGCAGCCGCGAATACTGGCAATATCAACGCTGGCTACATTATGCCGAAGGTTCGCTGATGCCGTTATTGCTGCTCGGACTGGTGTTCCGCCGGATTGAAAGCGCGCCCATGCCGTTTTTCGTCAAACCGATTGCCCGCAAAATCAGCGGCAGCGTCAAAAGCAGCTTTATCCATCCGCAAGCCGCCCTGCATCTTTCCCACATTGACAGCGAGTTGGAAAACCGCGAATGGTTGGTCGGCAACAGCCTCAGCGGTGCCGACATCATGATGAGCTATCCGCTGCAAGCCGCGGCCGACCGCTTCGACTTTGCCGACTACCCCAATATCCGCGCTTATTTGCAGCGCATCGAAGCGCATGAAGCCTACCGCCGCGCCGTTGAAAAAGCTGGTTCGCCTTTATTGAAACTCGACCAATAAAACAAGGCCGTCTGAAATATTTTCAGACGGCCTGAAACCTTGGTTCACTTATCGAATAGCTTTGCGGTAAACGGCGTTTTTACCCAAACGCCGTCCGAGTGCTTTGTTCCCCATCGCCGTTCCACTATAATGGCAACCCATATCCTTCTAAAAAAATAACACCATGCCAACCGACAACCGCCCGACTCTTGCCATCGACACCAGCACATCCTTTCTGTCCATCGCATTGGAACATCAAGGCGAAATCCGCCTGTTTCACGAAAACGTCGGCACCAAGCAATCCGAACAAATCCTGCCGCAAATCGAACGCCTCTTCAAAGAAGCAGGCATCACGGCCGCCGATTTGGGCTGCATCGTTTATGCACAAGGTCCCGGCGCATTTACCGGCCTGCGTATCGGCGCGGCGGTTGCACAAGGTTTGGCCACGCCGTTTGACACGCCCATGATCGGCATTCCCTGCCTCGATGCCGCCGCTTCGCTGCTGCCGCCATCAAGCTGCATACTGGCGGCCACCGATGCGCGCATGGGCGAAGTGTTCTACGCATGGTTTGATACGCAAAACCACGTCCGCTTGAGCGATTACACGGTTGGCAAAGCCGCCACCATTATTGCGCCCGAAGGCCAAACGCCTAGCGGCGGCGTCGGCAATGCCTTTGCCCTCGCCGACAAACCGCCTTTTGACGGTCAAGCCGATATGCCGACTGCCGCCGACTATCTCAAACTTGCCCGCAGCGGCCGCTATCTTGCTACTGACGCGGCGCACGCCGAGCTACTCTACGTCCGCAACAAAATTGCCCTGACCGCGCAAGAGCAAGCCCAACAAAAGGCCAAACCGTGAACCTGCCCCCAGCCGTACTTGCCGACTGCCCCGCCCTTGCCGCCATCGACGCACAAGGTAATCCTTCGCCGTGGACGGTGCAGCAGTTTGAATCGGCGGTTCAACACCATCCCGACAGCATTTGGCTCAGCCAGACCGACCACCAAATTACCGGTTTTATCGTATGGCAAACCGTATTTGACGAGTCCGAGCTACACCTGATTGCCGTCGCGCCCGAATACCGCCGCCAAGGCATTGCGTCCGCCCTGCTGCAACACTGGCAAAACGCAGTGCAACAGCAAGGCGCGACCCGATTGCTGCTCGAAGTCCGCGCAAGCAATGAAACCGCGCAACAGCTCTACCGCAAACACGGCTTCCAAACCTGCGGCCGCCGCAAAAACTACTACGCCCTGCCCGACGGTGGCAGCGAAGATGCCGTATTGATGGAGAAATCATGTTAAGCAGCCGCTACCTGCACCTGCACGAAGCCTTGGGCTTGGGCCCGATGTGGCTGAACCGAAACGCCAAAATCATCCATGCTGCGCCTCAAACCGCAGCATCAGCCGCACCCGTCCGCCCCAAAACCATTGCTGCCGATACCGCGCAAGCCGTGCGCACTTTATCCGCAGGCGCCCATCATGCACGCACTGCCGCCATTGCCACTGCGCAAACGGCCAAACCTGCTGCCCGCATTCCCGAAGCGGCACCCAAAGCCATTTACGAAACACCGGCAAAAACAGAAAAAGCCGCGCATTCAGACAATCTGCCCCGTCTTGACGTAACCATCAGGCCGTCTGAAATCATGGTGGTCAGCATTTGTCCGTCCACCGAAGACAGCCTGCACGGTACGCTGTTTAGCGGCGACGTCGGCACGCTTCTCGACAACATCCTCGCCGCCATCGGCCTCAAACCCGAGCAGGCGCACAAAACCGCGTGGGTCAAAACCGCGCCTGTATTTACCGCCCTGCCCGATGCCGAACACATCCGTTCCGAGCTTGCCGAAATGCAAAACGAGCTGACCGCTTCGCAAGCGCGCGCAGTCTTGTTCCTCGGCAAAATCTTTGATAGCCCAGACATGATCGGGCTGATGAATGAATTGTGCGCAGAGCGGCCGCATTTCGTCATCCCCCATCCCGCCCGCCTGCTGATGCAGCCGCAACTCAAAGCGCAGGCATGGCAAATCTTAAAGCCATTGAAACAGCTTTTGGCCAAGGCCGTCTGAACATTCTGTTCAACCTGACATCAGGTTTTTCACCAACAAAAAGGGCGTGTTCGACACGCCCTAATATTTTTCAATATTCCGCCGAATGCCAGAAAGGCTGACCCACCGTCGGCGTGCTGGCGCGCGCTTTCTCACGCGCCTCCACAGGTTCCGCCTCATAAGCCAGACGGCCCGACTCGACCGCAAGCGCAAAAGCGCGTGCCATATTGACCGGATCGCCGCTACGGGAAACGGCAGTGTTCAGCAACACGCCGTCAAAACCCCATTCCATCACTTGTGCCGCCTGCGAAGGCAAACCCAAACCGGCATCAATAATCAACGGCGTGTCGGGCAGACGTTCGCGCAGGACTTTCAACGCATAAGCATGAACCGCGCCCAAACCCGTGCCAATCGGCGCCGCCCACGGCATCAACGCCTGACAGCCTGCGTCAAGCAGTCGGCGGCAGGCAATCAAATCTTCAGTGCAATAAGGCAGCACCTTGAAGCCATCTTTAATCAGGATTTCCGCCGCCTCGACCAGTTGGAACACGTCGGGCTGCAACGTGTCATCATCGCCGATAAGTTCGAGCTTAATCCAATCGGTATCAAACACTTCGCGCGCCATTTGCGCAGTGGTCACAGCTTCCTGTACGCTTTGACAGCCTGCGGTATTGGGCAACACAGGCACACCCATTTCTTCCAACAACGACCAAAAACCCTGCCCGTGCGCTTCGCCGCCGCTGCCGGCGCGGCGCAATGAAACGGTAATCATCGCCGGTTGCGCGATTTGAACAGACTGCTTGAGGATTTCCGGCGTCGGATAAGCAGCCGTACCGAGTAGCAGCCGTGAAGGGAAAGTTTCTCCATATAGGGTAAACATGATGGATTCCTTTGTAATATTATTTTTGGGGCGATAGCCTTCTGAAAAATCGGTTCAGATAGTTTCCAAATAGTTTTCAAGTCCTTCCGCGACCTTAGTCGGAATAAACTCGGTAATTGTGTATTTCGCTACGCCTTCTCGGTGAAATGGGTCTTCTGCAATTAACTTTTCCACCTGTTCCCTGCCTGATGCTTTCATCAGGATAATGCCGCCTGTCCGCGGCTGTTTGCGTCCAGACATCACAAATACACCTGCTTGATAATACCGTTCAAGATACGCAATATGCTCGGACAGGTAGGTTTCAACCGCAGCCAAGTCTTTAATATATTCCAACGATACGATAAACATTTCTTTTCCTTTTCTCAGCATTAAACCAATAGCGCAGCTATACACGCAGTAAAACCGCTTATCCGCCGACTACGGGGCGCACAATGTCCACTTTGTCGTTTTCGTTTAAAACCGTTTCCGCATACGCGCCTTTGGCGACAAACTGGGTATTGACGGCAACGGCAAACGGTTTCTGCGGCGCGGTTTGGGCGATAAGGTCGGCAACGGTTGTGCCGTTTAATGTGATGGCTTCATTGTTTAATATAATCTTCATAATGCTGCTCCTCTTGTCAGACTTCTTATTTTCAGACGGCCTTATTCATCCCACAAAGCCTGAAACGCTTTAACCACGGCTTCGGGATTTTCCGCTTCGGTAACGGCGCGGACGACGGCGAGGGAGGAAACGCCGGTGGCAAGTACATCTTCAGCGTTGTTCAAATCGATGCCGCCGATGGCGACGACGGGTATGCCGCGAGCCTGTTTCACATATTCGCGCAGTTTCTCCAAGCCTTGCGGGGCGGTGGGCATTTGTTTGGTCGTGGTCGGAAAAATCGCGCCGCTGGCGACGTAGCTAGGTTGTACGGACAAGGCGCGATCGAGTTCGGCAACAGAGTGCGTACTCAAGCCCAAGCGCAAACCGGCAGCTTCAATCGCGGCTAGGTCGGCAGTGTCCATGTCTTCCTGCCCGAGATGCACGCCGTATGCACCTGCGGCAATCGCTTCGCGCCAGTGGTCGTTGATGAAAAGCTGGGTTGCACTGTTTTGACAGGCTACGACGCAACGTTCGATTTCGCGTTTCAACTCGTCGCCATGCAGGATTTTACAGCGCAGTTGCACCGTGTCGGCACCTGCTTTGACCATGCGCTCGACCCAGTCAGCAGTGGGAACAACGGCGTAAAATTTCAGGGGAGATTTGAGTGGCGGGAAGGTCATAACGGCTCCGAAAGGAATAATTCGTTGTTATATTATCAGAAAAGGCCGTCTGAATAATATTTGTTTTCAGACGGCCTGATTGAAAAAATGAATATTGCCCTATTCGGCTTTGGCTTTATAAAAATATGAACATACTGATGGGTTATCAAAATGAGTGCCATATTGGCGCCCCACATTCGGAGACCCAACCCATGAAAAAAATTTCTCTTGTTAGCCGCCCTTCCCTTACTGTTTACCACTTATTCAAATGCCGCCACGCCTAAAGCGGAAGCTTCAAAACCAGCTTCGGCACACAAACAAACCAAGCAGCGTTTTTCCGGCAAAATCACCGGCTATCAAACCGCCGAGCATTTGTTCTCCGTACGCAAGGGCGACCGCCTGCGCATCAGTAAAACCGGCAGCCCTAACGCCTATTTCAACGTATGGGCACCCAAAGACGATGAAGCCGTATTTAACGGTTCGGCACAAGGCGATAAATTTGACGGTATCGCTACCCAATCGGGCAAATATAAAGTGCAGGTCTATATGATGCGCGCCCAAGCCCGCCGTAACACTACTGCCCATTACGCCGTAAACGTCATCAAAAACTAAGGGGCTGACGTAGATTAGCCCTAAATTCCACACCAATCTCGCAGGATTTTAAGCTGTTGAGACGGTGTGCCGAAGTTAAATCGAAATTCGCATTCTTTCAAGAACAGCGGGAAAGATTTGCGATCGATTCCGTTGTATTTTCGCAAGAAACGTTTTGCCTGATTCCAAAAATTCTCAATGCCGTTAATGTGGTTCTGACGGTCGACAAATTCCTTGGAATGGTTGATGCGGTAATGGATAAAACCGCTCACGTCCAACTTATCATAGCTGCTCAGGCTATCCGTGTAAACAATGCTGTCCGGCATGATTTTCTTTTTGATGACAGGGAATAACGTTTCAGACTTGGCATTATCCACCACAACGGTATAGACCCGTCCGTTGCGTTTCAGAATGCCGAAGACAACCACTTTTCCTGCCGCACCTCGACCACGTCTGCCTTTACGCTGTCCGCCGAAATAGCTTTCGTCCAGCTCGACAGAGCCCTCGAAAACCTCATCGGCAGCCAAGGCCAAATGATGGATGATGACATACATATTTTGCGGTAGAATAGAGTTATTTATCCTGCGACTAGGTAGAAGGCGCGGAAAGTCCGGCAGAACTGGTCAGCCTGATTGAAAGCGGCGACTACGAAGCCCTGCTTGCCGAAGATTCGGACGAACATGGCCAAGGCCACGAACATCATTGCGGCTGCGGCTGTTCCCTCGGCTGAGTCAGCCTGCCCATATTATCTACCGCCTCGATTTTCATATTAAAAGGAGACTTACCAGCATGATAAGCAAAGCAAAATTCAATACCGTTGTCGGCAGCATAGGAGCGGCAATAGGTATTTTCGTATTTGTCGCCTATATCCCCCAAATTATCGCCAATATGCAAGGGGCAAAGGCGCAGCCGTGGCAACCTCTGTTTGCAGCAGTATCCTGTCTGATTTGGGTTTTGTACGGTTGGAGCAAAGAACCCCGGAAAGACTGGATTCTGATTATACCCAACGCAGTCGGCGTGATATTGGGATTTCTGACTTTTCTGACTTCGCTTTAAACAAGGGGCTAATCTACGTCAGCCCCAAAACTAAACGCCCTCATGATGTAAAGCTTTAAAAAACAGCAAAGGCCGTCTGAAAATTGAAATTTCAGACGGCCTTTTAAACGGTTTGAAAAGGACGTATCGAACACGTCTTTTTTTTCCTATTACAACAGGAACATGGTTGCTAATCCCAAGAAAATCAGGAAGCCGCCGGAGTCGGTAACCGCGGTAATCAGCACCGAGCTGCCCAATGCCGGGTCGCGTCCGGCTTTGTCCATCATGACGGGAATGAGGACGCCGACGGTCGCGGCCAGCAAAAGGTTCAAGGTCATCGCGGCCACCATGACCAAACCGATGCCGATGTTGCCGTAGAGCAGCCATGAAATCACGCCCATTACCGTGCCCCAAATAATGCCGTTGACGAGGGCGACGCCGACTTCTTTTTTCAGCAGGCGGCCTGCCTGCGTACTGGTCATTTGTCCCATTGCCATGGCGCGGACGATCATGGTGATGGTTTGGTTGCCGGAGTTGCCGCCGATGCCGGCGACGATGGGCATCAGCGCAGCCAGTGCGACGATTTTCTCGATACTGCCTTCAAATGCGCCAATTACGCGGCTGGCGATAAAGGCGGTACACAGGTTGATGGCAAGCCACATCCAGCGGTTTTTCACCGAGTCCCAAATCGGGGCGAACAAGTCCTCTTCTTCTTGCAAACCGGCCATGTTAAACATGTCGGCTTCGGATTCTTCACGGATCACGTCCACCATTTCGTCAATGGTGATCCTGCCGATCAGCTTTTTGTTTTCATCGACAACCGGCGCGGTGACCAAGTCATAACGTTCAAACGCCTGTGCCGCTTCTTCCACGTCGTCTTCGGGACGGAAGCGCACGACATCGGTGGCCATCACGTCCGCCACCATGTCTTCGGGGTCGGCGACCAAGAGTTTGCGGATGGGCAACACGCCTTGCAACACGTCGTTTTCATCAACCACGAAAATCTTGTCGGTATGGTCGGGCAGGCTGTCGAAACGGCGCAAGTAGCGCAATACGACTTCACACGCCACATCGGCGCGGATGCTGACCAATTCAAAGTCCATAATCGCGCCGACTTGGTTGTCTTCGTAAGACATCGCCGCTTTGACCTGCTCGCGTTCTTCTTCATCACGCGTTTGCAGCGCTTCGTACACCACTTGGTGCGGCAGGTCGTCTGCCAGCTCTGCCAATTCGTCTGCATCCAAATCATCGACGGCGGCCAACAGCTCGTCTTTGTCCATGGACTCGATCAGCGTTTCGCGTACGGCGTCGGATACTTCCAGCAATACTTCGCCGTCGTCTTCCGGGGCGACCAAAAGCCAGACGATGTTACGCTCGCGCGGCGGCAGGGATTCCAAGACGGCGGCCACGTCGGCAGGGTGCAGCTCGGCCAAGAGGACGGTCAGCTCGGTGAACTTGTCGCGCAGGCTTTCGTCTTCAATCGGCACGCCTGCTTCGATTTGTTCAAAGGACGGCTCGAGGATTTCGCATAAGGCGTGGATGCGGTCGATATCGTCAGAGATGCGATCGTCAGAAATGCGGTCTTCCACCGCTTCATTGTCGGGGGTATGGTCGAGATTCGGAGGGGTTTGTTCGATGCTCATAAATGCTCCGCCCGCCGGACGCGGGGAGGCATTTCGGCGGGATGATTATGGTTGTTGTGTGTCTGATGGGAAGTTCAAAGGCGAACTGGGAAGGTCCATAATTCGAGCCTGCTGAGAGGCGCAGAGTTGTAAACGGTGCATATTCTACTCTTTTTTAGGCCGTTTTACCATTTTTAACGGGAAAGGCCGTCTGAAAGCGGGTGATAACGACACCCCTTTTTTTTCAGACGGCCTGATGATTTGATTTTATTTGTTTCGCCTGCCGAACGCTTCCCTGACCACGTCCAACCAAGCCCTTAAGGCCGGCGTCGGGCGTTGGTGTTTTTTCCATGCCATGGTGAGCTGCCAGCGGATTTCGGGTTCGACCAAAGGAATGGCGGCAAAGACATCGGGATTGATTTTTCGGGCATAGTATTCGGGCAACAAGGCAATGCCCATATTGTGCGCCACCATGTCGGCAACCAAATTCCATTGTCCGGTACGGCAGACAACATTGGGCGTAAAACCTTGATTGCGGCAGGCCGTCTGAATGGTTTCGTTGAGGGAAAAACCGGCGCCGAACAGAATGAAGGGCTCGTGTTGCAGGCTTTTGAGCGTCAGTGCATCGTGTCTTGCCCGACTTTTCGGCATCAAGACCACCAGCGGATAGTCGCACAACGTGATGCTGTCGAAGTCTTCGTGAACCGGCGCGAGCAGCTGTCCGGCATCGAGTTCGTTGTTGCGCAATGATTGCTCGATGGCGAGCGAGCCTTGTTCCAAAAACGACAATTCGATGTCCGGCCATTTTTGGTGGAAATCAAACAGCGCATGACTGAGCAAATCGCTGCCAAACAAAGCCAAGCCCAAACGCAGCGTCCCGCTTTTGACATGGCGGTAATCGTCAATGCGGGCCAGTAGCAAATCGCGTTCGTGTAGAAGGTTTAACGCGTGGCGATAGACTTCTTCGCCGATAGCAGTCGGCTGTACCTGCCGCTTTTTGCGTCCGTTTTCTTTGCACAAAAGCGGTACGCCCAATTCTTCTTCCAAAGCCTGAATGATTTTGCTGACCGTCGGCTGCGTCAAATTCAACGCGGAAGCCGTGGCCGAAAAACTTTGCAGGCGGATGAGTTCGGCAAAACAATACAGGCTTTTGAAGTCCATTATTCCTCTAGGGCATGATTATTCGTTTAATAATTCATATTATGCAGAAACCAGGTTTCTATAATCAAGCCTTTCATTCAACACACACCCATATCATGGATTCCCTCACCAGATTTTTTCAGACGGCCTTGCCGCTTGCCATCATCGGCGCAGTATGGGGCGTCTCCGACCTTATCGTCCGCTTCACGCATCTGCCTATTTCTTCAGGCGTATTGGGCTTGTTCCTCATGCTCGCCCTTTTGGGGCTCGGCATCATCCGCCCAGGCATGGTTGACCGCGGCGCAAAATGGGCATTGGGCGAACTCGTCTTTTTCTTCATCCCCATCATGGTTTCCGTCTTGCAATATCAAGACCTGCTGATGTCCGAAGGTTGGCAGCTGATTTTGACCATCGCCGTCGGCACCGCGCTCGTGATGATCAGCACCGCCCTAACCCTCGATTTCTGCTACCGCTGGAAACGCCGTCTCTACAAAAAACTCCACTCCTAAAAATAGAGAATAAAAATGGACTACACCGCCCTCGCCTGCTTCATCTGGACTTGCTTTGCCTATGTCGTTGCCAAAAAAATCCACCGCAAAAAACCCTTAATGATTTTCTCCCCCGTCGTTACCGTCTCCGTCAGCACCATCCTCCTGCTGCTGGCATTCGGCATCAATTACGACACCTACCATAAATATACCCAAGGCATCGTCTTCCTGCTCACTCCGGTTACTGTTGCCTTTGCCGTCCCCATTTATGAAAACCGCGAAGTCATCCGCCGCCAACTGCCCATCCTCTCCATCGCCATTATGGTGGGCATGTTTGTCGGCATAGTCAGCGCATTCCTCATGAGCCATATGTTCCATTTCAACAACGAAGTGACCAACAGCCTGATGGCGCGCTCCATCTCCACCCCGTTTGCCGTCGTCCTCGCCAGCGAAATCCACGGCTCCGCCTCGCTCGTTTCCCTGTTCACCATCATCACCGGCTTTGTCGGCATGATATTCGGCGACCTGTTTTTGGCCTTTACCCGCATCCGTTTCCATACCGCCAACGGCGTGGCATTCGGCAATGCCGCCCACGGCTTCGGCACATCGCGCGCCGGACAACGCCACGAAACCGAAGGCGTGATGGCCAGCCTGACCATGATTTTGGCCGGACTTTTTATGGTATTGTTTGGCCCGACCATGGTGCATTTGGTAATCTGGATGATGAGTTAGGCCCCGTCCTGATGACCATACACAAAAAGGCCGTCTGAAACATATATTGGTTTCAGACGGCCTTTTATATTATGGAACGATTACAGTTTGAAAATAGAAGCCTCTGCTAAATCATGGATGGTATCCAACGCAGATGAACCCGTACCATTGCTTGAATAGGTCGCATTGTCTGAGGAAAGACCGGCAGAAGAATCAAGAGGATCAGCCTCACCAAACGCACGGCTCAAAAGTTCATCACCATCGAAAGCTTTGGATTCCAATATCGGCTTCGCGGCCGGCTGCGCAGGCTCGAAACCTTCCCACTCACGCGGATCAAGGCGGATGATATGGTCATCATCATAGCCGTCATTAGGACCTTTGCCTTCTCCTGAAAAAGTGCCATCCCATTCGCGCGGATCGAGGCGGATGGTATGGTCATCATCATAGCTGTCATTAGGACCTTTGCCTTCTCCTGAAAAAGTACCGTCCCATTCGCGCGGATCGAGGCGGATGGTATGGTCATCATCATAGCCGTCATTAGGTCCTTTGCCTTCTCCTGAAAAAGTACCGTCCCACTCGCGCGGATCGAGGCGGATGGTATGGTCATCATCATAGCCGTCATTAGGACCTTTGCCTTCTCCTGAAAAAGTACCGTCCCATTCGCGCGGATCGAGGCGGATAACAAAATCTTCAGAATCACCTTCTTTACTTGGTTGATGTACTTTAGCCATAAAATTCTCCTTAACAAATAAACGGATACTGTACCTAATGCCTCATAAAGGCATTGCGGACTTTATTCTAAAACAAAGAAAACAGCGGGCAAAGATTGAAGGGAACAACGGTTTATTAACACGATAATCGGATTTAAATCTTTTTAAAACAAATAGATATAATTTATACATCATACCTGGTCATCCATTATTAAAAATCTCGCCCATGCCGTCCACCAAGATGATTCCCCCTCTTCCGTCCCCTTGCCATGCGGCAAAAAGGCCGTCTGAAAAATGACTTTCAGACGGCCTTTTCATTTGCTCAAGCCTTATTCTTTAGGCAGGCGCAGGACGGAGACGATGAATCCGCCCCAAATGACAATCAGTGCGACAAGCATCATGACAATAGCTGAAGTGCTCATTATTCTTCTCCTTCACGTTCGTGTTCATGTTCGTCTTTGACGTTGAAGCCCTGACCGTGTTTCCACGGCAAGAACGACAGCAAGACTGACAATACGAGGATGGCGCCCACCATACCCCAACCGAAGATATTGAGGAAGCTGTCAGGATAGCCGCTGTAATTCTCTTTTAAGAGGCCGGCAGTATCCTGATAAAGCATATAGCCGAGCATAGCGACAGTAACCACCACGCTGGCGGTCCACACTTTGCCGACACGGATGGAAGACAGCGCGTTCAAGTGGTTGCGCAGTTCCGGCAGCTTGTTCAACAAGACAATCGCCAAAACGTAAACAAAACCGGAAGCCACAATGCCGTAAGTATTGATGAATTTGTCCAATACGTCCAACACAGGCAGGCCGGTGGTCGTACCGAACAGCAAGGTGGAAATAATCGCCATGGGAACGCCTGCAATCAGCGTTGCGCTGACACGGCCGATGTTCATTTTGTCTTGAATCGCGGCCACAATCACTTCAACGATGGAAATCATGGAAGTTACACCGGCAAACACCAGCGAGCCGAAGAACAATACACCAATCAACGCACCCATCGGCGCTTGGTTAATGATGGTCGGGAACGCAATAAACGCCAAACCGATACCGTTGGATGCCACTTCGCTGACTTCTTTGCCTGCCGCGTGCGCCATAAAGCCCAATGCTGCGAATACGCCGATACCGGCGAGCAACTCGAAGCTGCTGTTGGCAAAGCCGACAACCAAGCCTGTGCCGCCCAAGTCGGTTTTTTTCTTCAGGTAAGAAGAATAAGTAATCATGATGCCGAAGCAGATGGAGAGCGAGAAGAAGATCTGGCCATATGCGGCTACCCAGACTTTCGGATCCGCCAAGCGGCTCCAGTCAGGCGTAAACAAAGCGTCCAAACCTTTTGCCGCACCCGGCAGTGTCAGCGCAATGCCCACCATGATGACAAACATCACCACCAACAAAGGCATGAAGAATGTGGATGCACCGGCTACGCCTTTTTGCACGCCCAAAGCCATAATCGCCAGCGTAAACACCCACACGGCAATCAACGGACCGGCAACTTTGCCAACAAAATCCAAGCCCAAGTCTTTGGCATCGGCCATTTGCAGGAAGTCTTTGAAGAAGAATGCCTGCGGATCCGCACCCCATGCCGAAGTCAAAGAATAATAGGCATAGCTTGCCGCCCAGCCGACAATCACGGCGTAGTAGATACAGATGATGACGTTGGTCAGGAAGTTCCACCAACCCATCGGCTCAAACAAACGGCCGAGGCGGCGGAAAGCCAAAGGTGGCGAGCCGCGGTAACGGTGGCCGATGGCATAGTCGAGCAGCAACAGCGGAATACCCGCCGTCAACAGCGCAACCAAATAAGGGAGGACGAAAGCACCGCCGCCGTTGTCGAAGGCGATGTAAGGGAAACGCCAAATGTTGCCTAAGCCCACGGCCGAGCCGATGGCGGCAAACATAAAGGCACGGCGACTGCTAAACGTCGCGCGTTCGCTGGATTGAGAATTTGACACAATGAACCTCTTAAAAATCGAGTGTCGTCAAGGCCTCCCGGCCTTGCGCGTATATATTTAGAAATCAGGCCGGACAAACCGGCCGGTTAAAATAGATATTCGGACAAGGATAATATCCGGTATTTAAAGAATGCACCGCTTATGGCCATGCAAACATAATCTGACCTTATCGTAAAAAAATTTAACACTGTTGGCAAGTCAGTATTGCATTAAAATCGCAAGGAAAATCTTCATGCACTACGACTAAAATCTTCATACACTTCTTTATATACAAGCCAAACGCAACACCCAAGCCCCGTTTTTCCCTCCCCTTCCCACTGACAGCCGCCCTCGCCGCAAACCGCCTTTTCCTTATCCAGTAAGGAAAAGCGGCAACCCAACGCATTCAAATCCCCCGTCATCAAAATGTTTCAGACGGCCTGTTTTCCTTCCGTCCAATCCGGGCCGTCTGAAAATTTCACTGTTGCATGTTGTAATCAAGAAACCGTCCCAAAATTCCGTTTAATATAAACAAAAACAATCCGCCTTTTCCCGTTTCCTTCATTACCATGATTTAAAACGAACATAAAACACCAAAAAATGGAATTAATAAAAATAAAATTTCAAAAAATATTAAATAACATTAAATTTAAACCTGCATTTCTACTCTAATCATCTACAATCAAAAATAATCGAACCTAAATTTTTCAATAAAACATTAATTACACAACACTACATTTTTGCTATAATTGCCGCCATTCAATCCACAACCCAAACCCAAAAGAAGAGGAAAAGCCATGGGTATCAAAGTTGCCATCAACGGTTACGGCCGCATCGGCCGCCAAGTAGTGCGCGCTATTTTCGACTACAAACTGCAAGACCAACTCGACATCGTTGCCATCAACGCCAGCGGCAGCATCGAGACCAACGCCCACCTGACCAAATTTGACACTGTTCACGGCCGCTTTGACGCCGATGTTTCCCATGATGAAAAACACCTCATCATCAACGGTAAAAAAATCCCTTACTTCTCCACCCGCAATCCTGCCGAATTGCCATGGGGCGAATTGGGCGTTGACCTGGTCATGGAATGTACCGGCGCGTTCACTAGCAAAGAGAAAGCCAAAATCCACTTGGAAAGCGGCGCGAAAAAAGTGCTGATTTCCGCTCCCGGCGGCGATGACGTTGACGCAACCATCGTTTATGGCGTAAACGACGACGTGATTACCGGCGACATGACCGTTATCTCCAACGCGTCTTGTACCACCAACTGCCTGGCACCCGTAGCCAAAGTGTTGAACGAAAACATCGGCATCGTAAACGGCGTGATGACCACCATCCACGCGCTGACCAACGACCAAACCGTCACCGACGTACGCCACAAAGACCTGCGCCGTGCGCGTAGTGGCGTGGAAAACATGATTCCGACCAAAACCGGCGCGGCAAAAGCCGTCGGTTTGGTATTGCCGGACCTGAAAGGCAAACTCGACGGCCTCGCCATCCGCGTACCGACCGTCAACGTTTCCCTGGTTGATCTGAGCTTCCAGGCAAGCCGTGAGACTTCTGTCGAAGAAATCAATGCGCTGATGAAAGCCGCTTCCGAAGAAGGCCGTCTGAAAGGCGTTTTGGGTTACAACACCCTGCCGCTGGTTTCTATGGACTTCAACCACACTACCCAAGCCAGCACATTCGACTCTACGCTGACCAAAGTAACCGAAGGCAAAATGGTTAAAGTGTTCGCATGGTACGACAACGAGTGGGGCTTCAGCTGCCAAATGCTGAACACCGCGCGCCGTATGTTCGGTTTGGAAGTACGTCCGTTCTAATCGGCTTCCAACGCAAAGGCCGTCTGAAACATCTTTTCAGACGGCCTTTTGTATTTCCTTTAAAATATCGCATTCCCATTTATTTTCAGACGGCCTCTTCATGTTTCCCAACGAATCCGCCCCCAACCTCCTGCAAGGCTTAAACCCCGAACAACTCTCCGCCGTAACCTGGCCGCCGCAATCCGCCCTCGTTTTGGCAGGCGCGGGCAGCGGCAAAACGCGCGTACTGACCACGCGCATCGCATGGCTTTTGCAAAGCGGACAAGCCAGCGTGCACAGCATTATGGCGGTAACGTTTACCAACAAAGCCGCCAAAGAAATGCAGACCCGTTTGGGCGCGATGATTCCCGTCAACGTCCGCGCCATGTGGCTCGGCACGTTCCACGGCCTCTGCCACCGCTTTTTGCGCCTGCACCACCGCGACGCCGGCCTGCCCTCTTCCTTCCAAATCCTCGACAGCGGCGATCAGCTTTCCCTGATCAAACGCCTGCTCAAAAGCCTCAACATCGCCGAAGAAATCATCGCGCCGCGTTCGCTGCAAGGCTTTATCAACGCGCAAAAAGAATCCGGTTTGCGCGCTTCCGTGTTGAGCGCGCCCGATCCGCACACACGCCGCATGATTGAGTGCTACGCCGAATACGACAAAATCTGCCAACGCGAAGGCGTGGTCGATTTTGCCGAACTCATGCTCCGCAGCTACGAAATGCTGCAAAACAACGAAATCCTGCGCCAGCACTACCAAAACCGCTTCAATCACATTTTGGTCGACGAGTTCCAAGACACCAACAAGCTGCAATACGCGTGGCTGAAACTGATTGCCGGCAACCACGCCGCCGTCTTTGCCGTCGGCGACGACGACCAAAGCATTTACCGATTCCGCGGCGCAAACGTCGGCAACATGACCGCGCTGATGGAAGAATTCCACATCGACGCGCCCGTCAAACTCGAACAAAACTACCGCTCCGTCGGCAACATCCTCGCCGCCGCCAACGCCGTTATCGAAAACAACGACGAACGCCTCGGCAAAAACCTGCGCACCGACGCCGAAGCAGGCGACAAAATCCGCTACTACTCCGCCTTTACCGACCTCGAAGAAGCCCAATTCATCGTGGACGAAACCAAAGCCCTCGAACGCGAAGGCTGGGATTTGGACGAAATCGCCGTCCTCTACCGCAGCAACGCCCAATCGCGCGTCATCGAACAAAACCTGTTCCGCAGCGGCATTCCCTACAAAATCTACGGCGGCCTGCGCTTTTACGAACGCCAAGAAATCAAACACGCCCTCGCCTACCTGCGCCTTGCCGTCAATCCCGACGACGACAACGCCCTCTTGCGCGTGATTAACTTCCCACCGCGCGGCATCGGCGCACGCACCATCGAAAACCTTCAGACGGCCTCAAACGAACAAGGCATCACCCTCTGGCAGGCAGCCTGCAATGCCGGCGCAAAAGCCACCAAAATCGCCGCCTTCGTCCGCCTGATTGAAGCACTGCGCAACCAAGTCGGACAAATGCCCCTGTCCGAAATCATCGTCGGCATCCTCAAAGACAGCGGCCTGACCGAACACTACCAAACCCAAAAAGGCGACAACCAAGACCGCCTCGACAACCTCGACGAACTCGTCAACGCCGCCATCGAGTTCAAACCCGAAGACAGCAACTTTGAAACCCTGCCTGAAAACATTTCAGACGACCCCGCCTTCCCCATCCTCGCCTTCCTCAGCAACGCCGCCCTCGAATCCGGCGAAAACCAAGCAGGCGCAGGCGAAAAAGCCGTCCAACTCATGACCGTCCACGCCTCCAAAGGCTTGGAATTTAACGCCGTCTTCCTCACCGGCATGGAAGAAGGCCGCTTCCCCAGCGAAATGAGCCTTGCCGAACGTGGCGGCCTCGAAGAAGAACGCCGCCTCATGTACGTCGCCATCACCCGCGCCCGCAAACGCCTCTACATCACCATGGCGCAACAACGCATGCTGCACGGACAAACCCAATTCGGCATCGTCTCCCGCTTCGTCGAAGAAATCCCACCCGAAGTATTGCACTACCTGTCGGTCAAAAAACCCGCCTACGACAGCTACGGCAGCACGCGCCAAACCACCGTACAACGGGACAAAATCATCGATAACTTCAAACAGCCGCAAACCTACGCAGGCTTCCGCATCGGCCAAAATGTCCGCCACGCCAAATTCGGCACCGGAGTCATCATCGATGCCGTGGACAAAGGCGAATCCGCCCGACTGACCATCAACTTCGGCAAACAGGGCGTGAAAGAGTTGGACACCAAGTTTGCAAAACTGGAAGAGATGTAGAAGGGAGATGGCAGAGGCCGTCTGAAAACGGGAGGAGCAATTTTGCCGAAACCTCCGCCGTCATTCCCTCGCAGGCGGGAATCCAGAAGTAGAAATGTAGGTTGGATACTCGTATCCAACAAAAACATTGACGCGTCTATCGTTTCCGAAAAAAACGCTGTTGGAAAATGTCGGATTCGAGAATCCGACCTACGGCTGCTGCTTTTGGGGCGATGAAAAAGCAGCCTGCACTTTAAATTTCACTCGTTTCCCTGCTCATAAGATTTCAAACAATTGTGCCAACAGCACATCCTGCAGCACCACCCGCGTTTCGGCCTGCCGAAGCAGCCGTGCGAGTAGTGCATCGATTTCTACGCCCGAAACAGTTTGACGCAGGCTGGATAAAGCCTTCATGCGGTTTTTTTGTTCGAATGCATCTTCCATACCAGGTTTGACACAAAAATACCAAAACGGCTCGGTCCTCATGTGGTAGAGCGGCATGCCGAAATTTTCTTGGTGGTATGCGTTTGCCACCCACCGCTGCCATTGCTGTCTGAATATTGCCTGCCATTCTTCCAAAAGCGTATCCGAAAAATCAATTTTTTCTGTGTGCAGGCTGCCTGATTCATACAGCAGGCATAAACTGTATAGAAGGATGAATTTATGCGGGGCACGGTTGTTTGCTTGTGTAAAACTTGTATGCAGGCTGCGGAATTGTTCCGCATATTTTAATAATGCTGCCAAATCTTTCATACCGCTTCCTTCTGCAAACTTTGCAATACCTCCTCCGGTTGCCAATTCAATGCGCGGCAATAATCAATAAACTCAAAGATATCCAGCCGCCTGTCACCTGTTTCCACTTTTCCTACGAACGAATGCACCACATTCATCCGTTCCGCCAATGCACGCTGCGACAACCCCAAATCCAATCTTCTGCGGATAAGGAGTTGTCGCAAATAGGTGTGTTCGGCAGAGTGTACCGACAAACGAATATTTCTCATGCGCTCCGATTTTAGGTACAATCACGCATGCACCTGTTTTAGGTGCAAATAAGAAATATGTATAAAATGACCGTAATACCCATACACCCTGCCAACCCGTTCGACGCTATACGCCAAAACATCACTGAAGAATATTTGAGCGAAACGCAGCACTACCCTTGGATTGTTACCTTTTCAGGCGGCAAGGACAGCACCCTTGTCGCCCATTTGGTGTTTGACATGCTGCTTTCGCTGCCGCCGATGCTGCGGACGCGGCAGGTGTTCTTCATTTCCAACGACACGCTGGTGGAAAGCCCGCTGGTAGTGAAACACATGCGCCAATCTTTGGCAGAAATTCTGCGTGCCGCTGAAATTTTCAGGCTGCCCGTCAGCGGCGAAATCACCGTGCCGAAATTGCAGGACACCTTTTGGACGCTACTCATCGGCAAAGGCTACCCCACGCCCAACCGCTCAATGCGCTGGTGCACCGACCGCCTGAAAATCCAGCCTACTAGCGGCTACATCCTGCAAAAAGTAAACGAAAACGGCAAAGCCATCATCGTACTGGGCGTGCGCAAAGACGAATCTGCCACCCGCAAAGCAAGTATCGAAAGCCACCAAAACTTGGAAAACAGCAATCTGACCCCGCACAGTGATTTGAAAAACGCGTTGGTGTACCGACCGATTGTCGATTTGAGTACCGACGACGTGTGGGAATTCCTTGCTGCCAACGACCCGCCCTGGGGAGGCGCACACAGCGATTTAATCAAGCTCTACCGCGAAGCCGCTGGCGGCGAATGCCCGATTGTACTGTCGCAGGAAGAAGCCCCTGGCTGTGGCACCAACTCTAGCCGTTTCGGCTGTTGGACGTGTACGGTGGTCAATAAAGATAGAAGCCTGCAAGGATTTGTGGATGCGGGGAAAACCGAATTTGCACCGTTAATTGAATACCGCGACTGGCTGGTGGACATCCGCAACAAACCCGAATACCGCCAGGCCGAACGGCGCAACGGAAAACTTACGTTCAAAGGCGGCAAACACATCCCCGGCCCGTTCACCATAACGGCGCGGCAGGAAATGCTGGCGAAGCTGCTAAAAGTGCAGGCTGCTTTCGGCGAAGAACTGATTTCGCAGGACGAAATCGACCTAATCAAACAGATTTGGACGGAAGATATTTTGAAACAAGGAGACAGACGATGAACCCGGAAACCGAAGCACAAATTGCCGACCTACTGCTGTGGCGCGACCACGACGCGCGCCATTTGCTGGAAGTGGCCGCAAAAAAACACAATGTCAAAATGGAAGCGGCGGCGGAGCTTCTTGCTTGGGCGCGCCAGGTGCAGCGCAAGGGTGACAAATACGGCGGCATGAAGCAGAAGCTGGACAAAATCTTCGAACAACAGGATTTATGGGGGAAATAAGGTGTATATCAAGCGAATAAAACTGAAGAATTTCAAGTCCTACGCCGAAGCTGAATTTGAATTTCCCCCGCCTGAAAAAGGGCGAAACCTGATTTTGGTCGGGGCGGAAAACGGGCACGGCAAAACTACGCTGCTGGAAGCGATATATCTGTGCCTGTATGACAAAGACGCGATTGACAATTTCCAGCGTGCCGGTTTGGTCGACAGCAGATTCAAATACCGCGATTTCATCAGTCAGTCCTTATATAAGGAAGCCACTGCCGCCTTTGCGCGCTCTTATGAAATAGTGCTGGAAATGGATTTGATGGAAAGCTATGCCTTTGGCGAACAGGGTATCCGTATTGTTCGTAAATGGTATTTCGACCATTTGGGCCTCTATCAGGAAGAAAGCAACCAGCTGCTTTTGTATTACATAGGCAAAGACGGCCTGAAAAAACCTATAGACGGTGAAGAAATCCAAGAATATTTGGAAGATTACGGCCTGCCGTCAGAATATTCTGCTTTTTTCTTTTTTGATGGCGAACAATTGGTCAATATCGCCAAGCAGTTTGGTGCGGGCGGCTGGATGAGCGGCGCACTGAACAAACTTTTGGGCATCGACCTGCTTAAAGCCTTGCAGGCAGAGGTGAGAGAATACGGGCAGAAGCTATACAGCGAAAAGGCGGGTGGCAAGCAAAAAGAGCAGCTTTCTGAAACCGAACGCCATTTTCAGGCTGCCTCTGAAGAGTTGGCGCGTCATACCGAAACCCTGCAACAGTGGCAGCGGCAGAAGCAGGAAACCGAAGCTCGGCAGGACGACTTGCAGATGCGGTTGCGGGGCGCGGGCAGCACTCAGCATTCCAAAGAGCTGATTGCCCAAATCGAACAATGTGAAGCCGAAACCGCCCAACTGAACCAAAACATTCAGGCAGCCTTGTTAGCCTTGCCGCTTGCCCTACTGCCTGAAAGCGATATCACCGCCCTGAAAACGCAGCTTCACGGTGATTACCGCCGCCTGCTGCACGAGCAGGGCAAAGAGCAGAACGCGCACCGGTTGGAAGAATTCTGGCAAGCGTTTTCCAACAATCCCAACACGCTGGAACTACTGACGCCGAAAATCCTGAAAGACGAACTGCTCAAACGTGCTCTGAACGAATCATGGAACGTTCTGTTCGATAAACTGCCGCCAGATGCATCTGACCCCATGCAGCACAATTACTTGGACGATTCATGCTTTCAGGCTGCCTTCGAAAACATCGCCCGCATCACATCGCCTGACAACGACCTCGGCAGCCTAAACAAAGAGAAAAATCGCCAGGAAACCACACTGGCCGAACTGAAACGCTGCTACGAACAGCAGAAAGACAGGCTTGTCGATTCCGACCGCCTGCGCGAAGAATTGGAGCGTGTTCAGAAAGAGCTGGCCGAAGCCAACCAAAAACTCGGCGGCGTGCAAAACAGCATCGAGCGCAGCCAAACCGAAGTCAACCGCCTGAAAACCGAATGGGAAACCCTGCAACAGGCACTGATAGACAGCCTGCCCAAACAGCAAAAGGCCGAGCGTGCCGAGGCCGTGTGCCGCCTGATAGACGACTTGGCCGTGCAACTACGCCGCAGCAAACTGGATGCATTCCGCAAAACCGTAAACAGCCTGCACAAGAAAATCGCCCATGACAAACAAATCGGTGACATCGAAATCGACGAAAATGGCAACCTGTCGCTGTACAGTCAAAACGGCATGGCTATCGACTTCCAGCCGCTTTCCCACGGTGAAAAGAAAATACTGGTGCTGACCCTGATTGCCGCATTGGCTGAAATTACCGATTACCAAGTTCCCTTCGTGGTCGATACCCCGCTCACATCTTTGGACACGCGCCATTGCGACAACCTAGTGCACTACTGGATGAATTTAAACCGCCAAGTGATTATTCTGGTGCAGAGTGCCGAAATCGGTTCCGAAACCTATCAAAAGCTCAACGCACAAGGATGCATCGGCAAGAGCTACCTTATCCGTTCTCAAATCCTACAAGGTGGCGGAAAATGCGCCACCGTTACCCCGCACGCCTATTTTGAATAAAGGGAAACGCCATGTACGAATTGGACGACGACAAAATCTGCAACGACAAATACTGGGTAACGCTGACCGAAAACACCCACATCAAATCCAGCGGCGAAGCAGCCAAAATCCTAAAACAGCTCGAAAGCGACGGCGTGCTGCCTAAAATGCAGAACCATGAATGGGCGCGGCTGTGCATCGCCTTCTGCTTTGCCAAAACCAAAAATATCAAAGATTGGGAACAGAAACCCAGCATGGACGGTGGTTTGGAAATCGCATCGTTCAACACCTGCTTTAATCAAAACGGCAAAAAAGGCGAAGAAAAATTTTGGCTAGCCTACATCAGCCAGCGCATGTTTGACGAAGTGCCAGAACGGAAATTCACCAAAAAACACTTGTTTGCCTATATCCAACTGGCGTGGCACAACGGCGCGAAACTGCTGGAGGAACGTTACCGGAAAGCCTTGGACTACTGTGACGGCAGCATCGTGGAAGCCAAAAAAATATTCTTTGACGAACTGGCCGGCTTGGCGGCGCAACACCGGGGCAGTGGTTCGGACGGTGCTGCCCCTGCCGTTTCAGGCAGCCTGCACCCGGCCGCTTCCGGCACGGAAGAACAAACCTGCATCAAACTCAAAACCGCACTGGACAAAACAGTCGGCAAAGGCGGTACGATACAGCCTGAATACGGCGGCGTGCGCTATGACTGCTTGCGCGTGCAGTTTGACCGCTATGTGGATTTGGAAAAATACCACAGCCAAATTTGCTCCGAATTGGGCATCGGCGATGACGAAATGCGCTGCGGACGCATACGCGGCGAAGCCAATACATGGCACATCAATATCCTGCGCCCGCAAGACACTTGGCGGCAATACGGGCAAAGTGAGTTTCAGACGGCCTTACAGCAATACCGCGCATCGGCACAGCAATTCAGATTGCCAGTGTGTATCGGTTTGGACGAACGCGGCGAACCCGTGTTTCAAGATTTTGCCACCGCGCCGCATGTGATGGTAGGCGGGGAAACGGGGGCTGGGAAATCGGTACTGGTGCGCTCAATGCTGGCTTCCCTGTTCGAACTCGCTCCTCAGAATGAAACGGAAATCGTCGTGTGTTATTGCAAAGTTTCTGCGGATTTCGCCGCCTTCAAAGACCGTCCGAATTTATGGCAGGGGCGCATAGTCAGCGATGCGGAAGAAGCTGCTGAAATATTGTCGTCTTTTGCTGACGAGATGGATAAACGATACCGCCTGATGGACGAATACGCTGCAAAGGATATTGCAGAAGTCCCACAGCACGCCCGTCCAAAATATGTTGTTATCGTGATTGACGAACTGGCCGACCTTATCGATGTCAGCAGTGACGCAGAAGGGCATTTGGTACGGCTGGCACAAAAAGCGCGCTCCGCAGGAATGTATCTGTTATTGGCAACGCAACGCCCCGATGCGAAAACACTCAGCGGCCGCCTACGTGACAACCTGCCGACCAAAATTGCGTTGAAAACAGGCAAACGCCAGTCTTCCGAGATTATCTTGGGCGAGCGCGGTGCTGAAAACCTGACGGCCAAAGGCGATCATTTGGTCAAATGGAACAATGAAGCAGCACGTTTTCTGCACGGGTATAATGTATAATTTGTTCAACCATCCTTTGCAAAGGTCTCAGGCCGTCTGAAACTTAAATGGGGTTTCAGACGGCCTTTTCCTTTGGGGATTAGTGATTAGGCTTTAGGTTCGCCATCATTCTCTGCTTTGGGCGGAACGGGGGCAAACCAGCCGACCAGAAGCAGCAGCAGGCCGACGATGATGAAGGAGGCAATGCGCTCGATACCGCCGCTGTTGGAAAGCTCGATCAGGAAGAGTTTGACGACCACGATGCCCATCAGCGTCGCGCCTGTCATCCAGTAGGAACGCTGTTTGCGGCGGTTGCCGAGTACCATCAAGATGATGGCGGTTACTGCCCAAACGACGGAGAGGCTGGCTTGCAGGCCGAAGGATTGGAGCATGATGTCGAGACGCCAAGTGATGCCGTCGTAGAAATGCCATACGCGCATCACGCCCGCGCTGATCAGCATAAATGCCAAGGCGGCGACTGTGGTTGCCGTGGTACGGCGAAGGTCGGGCGGCAAGGCTTCGGGCAGGGATTGCAGGGCAAACCAAAGCATGGCGGCACAGGCGAGTTCTAATGGGTTAAGCACGGGAATATACGGCAAAGGCGAGGGTTGGAACGGCGTGGAGAAGTTGGTCCACAGCATCCAACAAGCGGCGGCAAGGGCGCACAACGGCAAGGCGAAATGCTGATAAATGGTTTGATGCCGTCTGAAAAATGCGCGTTGGCGCTGCGTATGGAAAACAATCCACATTGCCAAAGGCACGACCAGCCATGAAAGCTGAGTCCAAACGCCGGAGAGGAGGCCGCCGACATACAGCGCGGTCCAAAGCGTCCAAAGTATGCCGAGTATCGTGATATTGAGTTTGTGCAACCAAATCAGATCATGGCGCGGATAGTTGTTCAGAATGATGAAGTTCAACACGGTGGCAGCCACAAGCGGCAAGGCTGCGGCGGCTGTCCATGCGTGTTCGGTATGATAGAAGACGAAATGCAGGGCAAACACGGGCAGGAATGCCAAGTTTGCCTGCAACAGCTCTTCCCATTTCAAACGTTTGGCAAACAGCAGCAAGCCGGCAAATATCGACCACATCCACAACTCGATAAACAGGGTTTCCTCGCCTGTCCATTGCATATAGAGGGCGTAGCTGCCTGTCGCCAACGCAGTAAGCAGGATGATCCAGCCTGAAACCTGCGCAAAGTAAACCTCGTTTCCTTCCGGCTTTTCGCTTGCAACCGGTACGCGCGGATATTGCAGCGCATAGGCAGCCGCAAACAGCAAAGGCGTAGCGGCAATAAGGTACAGATGGCTCAGGAAGCCTTGGGATTCATAAATAATACCGGCTTGCAGCAACAGGGCGAACAATACATTGCCCAAGGTAAATGTGATAAACACATTCGGCTCATGTTTGCGCCGGCAGAATGCCCACGCTGCCGCCAAAGCGGAGAGAGCGACAATGCTGCCTTGGTCGGCCAAGAAAAGCAAAGGCAAAATAGAGATGTACAGCAAGGCGGCAGACAACACGGCCGTCTGAACGGATTTTTCCCATTGCGCCGAACCTTCGCGACGCGAGAAATACCACAGCAAGTAAATCGCTGCTCCGCCAAGCAACACCACAACCGTTGTAAACCACTGCCCTTCCAGAACGGTATCCGTGCCGAAGCCCTGATAATTGCCCAGCTGAATCAGTGCCGCCAAGAGATAAACAATCAGCGCACCCAAACGGATATGCGGACGCTGTTGGCGCAGACCGAAGAAATAAACCAGTGCGGATTCGGCACTCCACAAAATGACCGTATTGCTCGGTTCAAAATAAAGCGGAACGGCAATCGTGAGGAACAACACCGCCAACGCAAAAAACGCCTGACGCAAAATATACAGCCCCTGCTGACGTTTCAGCAGCAGCGCCGCCAGTCCGTAAACCGCGGCAAAACCCAATGCGGAAAGCGCATCCGCGGACGGCCAATGCTCCACCATGCGGTATTGCAGGCCAAACGCTGCCGCCATCGTGCCAAACAATAAAGTATGGTCGAGGACATGAACGCGCAGGCCGTGTGTATAAATACTCTTGCCGATTTCTTCCAAAGTCGCATTGTCGGCAATCGGCGTAACGCCGTCTTCGCTGTTTTCCGTCAGCTTACGGCGTGCGAACAGATACGCGATAAAGGTATAGAGCAGCCAGTGGTAAATCAAGAAAGGCTCGGTCGTGGCGAAATGTTGCGGCGTATAGCTGCGCATACCCCACAGCGCGGCAATGGCAAAAGTAGCGGCAAAACCCGTCAGATTCAGCGGACGCCATGCCTTAAACCAAGCAATCACGGCCACACCGCCATTGAGCAGGGCAAGATAAGAAAACAGCACCAAATAATTGCCGCTGCCGTCTGAAGTCAGCAAAGGCGCAGCCATACCGCCGATTAAAGCAACCTGCGCCATAATCTGCGCATTCTGCCTTACCGCCAGCCACGCCATCAGCACAACCATCGCCACCATCAGCCCGAACACGACCGACACAGGCAGCAGCGGATGCAGTTTCAACGCCGCCAACGCCGTCAAATACATCACCGCCACGCCGAAACCCTGCAACACCAAGCCATATTCACGCTTACGGCTTTGCAGCTTCCAGCCGCCGACCACCGCCGCCAAACCCGCGCCTGCCACAGTCAGATAACGCAGCTCCACCGGCACATGAACCCGCTCGGAAGCATAGCGCAGTAAAAACGCCAAGCCGAGGAACAGCACCACAATACCGGTTTTCAACAACGGATTGCCGCGCAAGAACCAAGCAACAATCGGATTGTCGGAAAACTTATAATACTCTCCGCCTTCCACCTTATCTTTATGGATAACGAATTGACGCGATGGCGCTTCTTCGCTTTCAGACGGCATCGAAGCAACAACAGCCTCTTCCTTAGGCAGTCCTGCTTGTTCAGCAACAACCGGAGCAACCGCCTCGACAACTTCTTCCACAACAGGCTCAGACGAAGCAGAAGCCTTGGCAGAAACAGGATCAATAGGTATAGAAAAAGAAGGGGCAAACGCTTCCTCAATTTTCTGCTTAACAGGTGCAGCTTCCGCCCCAGGCTCAACCCGAACCTGAAGCGGCTCGGAGGCCGTCTGAACATCGGCAACAGCCCGAGCCTCAAGCCCCTGTCCTACCTTCGCCTCATCACGGACAGCCTCATGCTCCAACACCGACAAACGCCGTTTCAGCAGCTCGATTTCCTGCTCCAGCTTCTGCATCCTGTCGCCTGCCGTAGCAGATTCAGCCAAACGCTCTTCTTGACGCTGTTTCGAGATTGACCAAGCAACCAGCCAAAACAACGACCCAATAATCACGCCCGTGGCCATCTCATCAAGAAAATAGCCGATAATAATAGGAATAAGCAGGCCAAAAAACTGCATGAAACACCTGTTTGATAACAATAAGAATATGCCGATTGTAACACTGGCAACATTATTGATGAAAAAAAGAGACAAAAGGCCGAGAATAAAAGCATACGGCGAATAGAATATAAAGAATCGGCATAGAAAAAGGCCGTCTGAAAATGTTTAGAAGGTTTTCAGACGGCCTAATATTATTGTCAGGTTAATTGAGCAACTACTTATTGAACCTTAAGACTCTTCACGAGGATACCCGTTGCTATAAGCCTTCTCAAACCATTCTTGAGCCAACGTGTCATCCTGTTGAAAACCTTGGCCAAGTTTATACTTAATGCCCAAACGAAACTGAGCCGATGCAACTCCCTGCTCTGCCGCTTTACGATACCAATAAATCGCCAATACATCATTTTGCGTCACGCCTACTCCATCATTGTACATCTGAGCCAATTCAAACTGAGCATCGGCATGCCCTTGTTCCGCCAATTTACGAAATAAAGACAGTGCCTGCTTATAATCAATACCAAAAGAAGAGTCACATCGATCTACACTTCCACCGTATCGATACTGAAAGCCTAATTTGTATTGAGCCTCTATATCCCCTTCACTCGCCATGCGAGAATACATCATGAACAAGTGCCATCGAGGCTCACTATATGGTCCACCTTTAATAAACCATTCTTCTGCCTGTTTATAGTCTTGAGGAACACCTATTCCATACTCGTACATTGTTCCTATTTGGCAATCAGCAGGGCCATATCCCTGGCTACTGGCAAGACGATACCAATACAATGCCTGTTCATAATCTGACAGCTTCAAATACAGCTTTCCCAAAGAAAATTTAGTTCTCCCATCTCCATTCTCTGCCTTTGCATGAAGCCACTGTTTCAACTGCTCATAATCCCGATTGGTCAAAAACCTTGAATACTCCATTATCAAAAGGCATTGCGCATCAAGATGTCCCTGCTCTGCTGCCTTCATATACCAATGCACTGCCTTTCGATAATCTTTAGGCTCTTTATTACAACATAACCCGGCTAATTCATATTGAGCCTGGACATTTCCTTCTTCTGCCAACTGAGTAATAGCTTGAATAGGATCAGAAGTCTGGACAGGAGCATATTCCTTAACCGCACTCCGTCGCATAAGCCTAAAAAGAAAAATCACGACAGCTATTAAAAAACAAGCGAGTAACAATTTCATCTTATATTCCCAGTCTTATTCATTTTTTTATTTTCGATACCATAATTATTTTTTAATTACACCCATTGAAATGGTGGTTGCCATTAAATCAAATTCTTAAAATCTAGTAATGTTGAATATAACATCGTCTGAAAACCTTGAAAGGTTTTCAGACGAACTTGGATATATTTTGAATTCAATCTACAACTACTTAATCAATACACGTTTATCTGCCAATCCTGTCAATCTTGAAAAATTTTCTTTTTGTTTCAATTCACTCCAAGAAAACTTATGCAATCGCTCCCACTTAAAGTCATCTTGCCGAGTTGAAATCCATACCCCTTCAAGCGCAACCAAGCCAAAGCCATCACACCCCAAACGCAAAGCATAAGACTTTGCCTGCAGGAAGGCATCTTTTAGCTGTCTTTCATTAGCAATACGATATTTGGCTTCCCAAATAAATCGAGCATTCTCTTCTCCACGTCGATCATTTGCAAATAGGGCATAATCAGGAAAAACACGATCATTACGCCCCATTCTTAAAGTCATCTGCCTTAGCCAATCATCTTCATCAAAACCTAATTGTTTCAACAACGGTTCAAGTAAAGTAATTTCTACATCCCGTTCATTACTTAAATTGCCAAAATCAGGCTCGTCTAAAAATGGTAATTTTGGCAGTATAGAAATATCAAAGTTTTTAGATTTTAAAATCTCTATGATTGCATTGTATTCATCTGATGTGCATTCCCTTCCATTCACTCCTTGCATATTGGCTTTAACCAAACCTTTTTCTTTCCAAACTGGGTTACTTTTCAATTCAGATAAATGAATCGTTGGAATGACTATGGGAAAGCCTACCCAAACTCGTTCAGGATAGTAACTAAATGGATCATAGTAGGTAGGAGATACCGCGCGGAAGATAGCCGTCAATCCACTATACGGGGACAAACTATACAATAAAATAATATCCCCTATTTTCGTTTGTGAATTTCCCTGCCAAAAAGTTTGATATTTTTCCCCATTCTTGCTTAATAAATCCGTATCCTCTTTGGTTCCTCCGCTGATATAAATATTGATCGCATCAGGCAATTCATCGGTATTGATAAAGTCAGGTAGGGTTTTTAACGAAAAATCATATAGAAAACAACTTAATTCTATATAGTCTAATGAATATTTTTTCCGAAATTCGTAAATATCTCGGCATAAATTTCCATAGTAAAAGAAACGATCACGGTATTTCTGTTTACTTGGCAGTATTGGCAAAGGTATATCAAATGACTGGAAAACTCTTTCCAACAAGAAAAACCGGTTAGTAAAAAAGTACGGAATATAATGTTCAGGGTCTTTTAGATACAAAAACAATGAAATTCCATCTAACCATGCCAATTTGTTCCTACATTCCTTTTTATCACTCTCAGCAAGAAAAGAATCAACAAATCCTTCAAACTTTTCAATTGCCTGCTCAATATTCTCAGCACGTTCCCAATCTGAAAAATTTTCTAATAGGTTTTGTATAAAGACAAAAGTTTCTATCCAATAACCTTCGCTTTCCTGTGTATATCCTTGCTTAAATAAGTAAGAGTATATTTCCTTCCATTTTTCTTCTTTTACCCATACAGATAAATTCTCAAAAAAGTTTTTAGTTTCTCTTGCTGAATCAGTTTGCAGATAACAATCAAAAATATAGCGATTAAAATACATACTACTTCCTCAATGCGCTTCTTCCCAATTCATCCCCACGCCCACTTCTGCCACCAGCGGCACGTTCAACTTCCCTTCATCCACTTTCGCCATAATCTGCGGCAGTTTTTCTTTGACCAAATCCAGCTCGACTTCAGGTACTTCCAACACCAATTCATCATGCACCTGCATAATCAGCTTGCTCTTCAGGTCATCTGAAGCCAGCCAGCGGGACACGTCTATCATGGCGCGTTTGATGAGGTCAGACGCGGTGCCTTGCATGGGGGCGTTGATGGCGGCGCGTTCGGCTCCGGCGCGGGCATTGGCGTTTTTGTTATGGATGTCGGGTAGGTAGAGGCGGCGGCCGAACAGGGTTTCGACGAAGCCTTGGGCGGCGGCTTGTTCTTTGGTGCGCTGCATGTATTCGGCGACGCCGGGGTAGCGGGCGAAGTAACGGTCGATAAAGTTTTTGGCGGAGATGTTGTCGATGCCCAATGATTTGGCAAGGCCGTATTGGCCCATGCCGTAAATGAGGCCGAAGTTGATGGTTTTGGCGTAGCGGCGTTGTTCGGACGAGACGTTTTCGGGGGAGATGCCGAACACTTCGGCGGCGGTACGGCGGTGTACGTCTTCTCCGTTTTGGAACGCGGTAATCAGGGTTTTGTCGCCGGAGAGGTGCGCCATGATGCGCAGCTCGATTTGGGAATAGTCGGCGGAAACGATGACGCTGCCTTGCGGTGCGGTGAAGGCGCGGCGCACGCGGCGGCCTTCTACGGTGCGGATGGGGATGTTTTGCAGGTTGGGGTTGTTGCTGGCGAGGCGGCCGGTAATGGCGACGGCTTGGGCGTAAGTGGTATGCACGCGGCCGTCTTTAGGAGAAATCATTTCGGGCAGTTTGTCGGTATAGGTGGATTTGAGTTTCGCCAGGCTGCGGTTTTGCAGGATGATTTTGGGCAATGGATAGTCGGGCGCGAGCTGTTCGAGCACGGCTTCGTTGGTGGAAATGCCGCCTTTGGCGGTTTTTTTCAGGCCTTTGGTGGGAATGCCCATTTTGTCGAACAGGATTTCTTGAAGCTGTTTGGGCGAGTTGAGGTTGAACGGCTGGCCTGCGGCGGCATAAGCTTCTTGTTCGAGCTTCATCAGCTCGGCGCCGAGTTCCGCGCTTTGACGGGCGAGTTCGGCGCGGTCGATTTGCACGCCGTTGCGTTCCATTTCAAACAATACCTGCGCGACGGGCAGCTCCATTTTTTCATACATTTCAAGCTGTTTGGCGTCCATTTGCGCGCGCAGGTGCGCTTCGAGGCGCAGGGCGAAATCGGCGTCTTGGGCGGCGTATTCGGTCGCCTGCCCGATGGCGACATCGGCAAAACTGATTTGCTTCGCGCCTTTGCCACACAGCGATTCGTAGGTAATGGTTTCCAAGCCGAGCCATCGTTCGGACAATTCGTCCAAACCGTGTCCCAGATGGCTCTCGATGATGTAGGAAGCGAGCATGGAATCGCCGGCAATGCCGTTCAGGGCGATGTCGTAGTTGGCGAAAACGTGTTGGTCGTATTTGAGGTTTTGCCCGATTTTTTTCAGGGCGGGGTTTTCCAAATGCGGTTTCAGACGGCCTAATACGTCTTGTAAATCAAGCTGTTCGGGTACGGCAGTCAGGCTGTGTCCTACGGGGATGTAAACCGCCTCCCCTGCTTGGAACGCGATGCTGATACCGACCAGCGCGGCGTTCATCGCGTCTAGGGACGTGGTTTCCGTATCGATGCCGATTTTGTCCGCCTGAGCCAGTTTGTCCAACAAGGCGGCAAACTGAGCTTCGGTGGTAACGGCTTGATAATCCAGTTTTTCAGGGGCTGGAGCGAGTTCGGGTTGTTTTTCAGGCTGCGTTTCCATCGCCAATGCGGCTTGTTCGCCGATATGCTCGCTACCGAACAAATCAGTGTTTTGCGCTTCGTGCATACGGCTTTCCGCCTCTTTCAGCCAAGTGCGGAAGCCCCAGCGTTTGAAATCGACAACCAGCTGCGCCCATTTAGGCGTAGTGCGGCGCAGGCTTTCGAGGCCGTCTGAAAGCTCGGTGTGCAAATCCACATCGGTTTTAATCGTTACTAAGTCATACGACAGCGGCAGTTGTTCCAAAGCGGCTTGCAGGTTTTCGCCGACCTTGCCTTTGACTTCGCCAGCGTGTTCCATCACGCCGGCCAGCGAGCCGTAGGCTTCCAGCCATTTCACCGCGGTTTTCGGGCCGCACTTCTCCACGCCCGGCACATTGTCCACTTTGTCACCCATCAACGCGAGATAATCGCGAATCTGGTCGGGGCGCACGCCGAATTTTTCCTTCACGCCTTCAATGTCCAGCGTTTCGCCGCTCATCGTGTTCACCAGCGTCACGCGCTCGTTTACCAACTGCGCCATGTCCTTATCGCCGGTGGATACCACCACGTTCCACCCTGCTTCGCTAGCCATCTTAGCCAAAGTTCCGATAACGTCGTCCGCTTCTACCTGCGGAATCACCAATACCGGCCAGCCCATCAGGCGCACCAAATCCGGCAAGGCTTCCGCCTGCGGGCGCAAATCGTCCGGCATCGGCGGGCGCGTCGCCTTATAGTCGGGGAACATCTCGTGGCGGAAATTCTTGCCCTTCGCATCAAACACCACTGCGCAATAGTCGTGTACATAATCCGCCCTCAACCGGCGCAGCATGTTCAACACACCGTACATCGCCCCAGTCGGCGCACCGTCTGGCGCAGACAAATTCTGCCCCATAGCATGATAGGCGCGGTAAAGATAAGAAGAGCCGTCAACGAGAAGGAGTGTGGGTTTGTTGGACATGGAGAACCTGCTGTGTGTATGAAAATAATGTACGGATTATAAAGGAAAAGGCCGTCTGAAAACCGAAAATCAAGTTTCAGACGGCCTGATGTTTACATAAATATACGGTTTCAGGTATTGCGCCTCAGAATCCCATCTTGTATATTTGTATTCAAATGAATACAAACCAAATCAAACGAATATGAATGCAACGAACCGTATCCCAATTAGTGTGCGCATCACTCAGGAAGATGCTGATTTTATTGCCGAACTTAAAATCGAAGGTGCGAATACGCCGTCTGAAAAAATCCGCGAATTGCTCAAGCTGGCACGCTTGGCGCATACGCAGACACGCGATTACGGCTCCGCACTGACGGCGCAGGAGCAGTTTTTCCAAGCGGCAAAACACGAAATCTTGCACGCTGAAAAACAGGCCGGAGTGCATTCGCATATCGTGGCGAGGTTGTTTGAACAACTGCCCGACTTAGGCGCAACACTCGCTGCCGACCTGCCCGAAGAAGCTGACCTCGACGATTTGAAAAAATACGAGCGCGAACTGATGTGGCGCATCGTCCGCCTGACTGACAGCATCCTGCAACTCGCCGTAACCGGCAAAGGCGCGGCATACGACGACAGCGTGTTGCAACAGCTTGAAAATACTTTGAGACTGGCGAAGATTGTGCAACAGGCAAATGAAGTTTAAGGCCGTCTGAACAACGCCCCTTCCCCCATTCCTAAATACCAATGCTCAACATCGAAGACAGAAGCGACAAGATGGAAAAATGGATAGCAGAAGCATACGAATTATTTGCACCTTACAGCGTGCGCTTCCCGCTGAATATCTGCACTTGCAATAGCTGTTCTCCCGAGGATTTCCAACAGACGTTGTTGGAATATCCGTTACGCGAAATTCCTGCTGATATGTTGCAAGCGTATTTGGGCAGCGCGCCTTTAGACGATGGAGCCGCGACAGCTTTAGACATGAAGCATTTTCTGCCGCGTATTTTGCAGGCTTTGGTCAACAAAGAAGATGTCCGATCTCTTGATGAAACATTGCTCGATAAATTGCATTGTGATTTACCTGAATGCTGGACAGAAGAAGAAATCGATTGGCTAAAACGTTTCGCCGTCGCTTGGTTTGACTCGCAACTGACTGCGCCACGCTACGAAGGCTGCTTGGTCGTTTGGCTGAATATGTTTCAATTTGCCGGATTGGATGTTATCGACGCACTGCTGGCATTGTGGACGGAACAGGCAGATAAAACGGCAGCTTTACGCGAATTTATCGACTTGTACTTAGAAATTCCGTATGGAAGCGACAAGCCGGATTGGTACAAAGTCTGCTATCTGCCCGAGCATTGTCCGAATAGAACGCAATTCGACACCCAACTGTCGGCTTGGTTTACCCACCCGGATACCCGCGCCACATTCAGACGAGCTTTAGAACAAGCCCTGCTGGAAGGCAAAGAAGACGAAAACGAAACATTGCCATGGGAGCAATGTTACGACTGGTTGGCGTAATCGGATGCCGGCTAAACACAAAATTTCTCATGATTTCATAAAGAAAGGAAAATCCAAATGAGCGAAACCCTATCCCGCCGAGTAGGCCGTCTGGTAAGCGGCGGTTTTCATGCCCTGATTGATGCGGCGGAAAACCTTGCGCCTGAAGCGGTCATGAACGAAAGCATCCGCGAAATCGAGCGCGCAGTAGATGAAGTGCGTGCTGAATTGGGCAAAGTGTTGGCGCAGAAACACCTTGCCGCCAAGAAAATGGTCGATGAAAGCAACCGCCACGAGGCCATCGATGCCAATCTGCAAGCCGCCGTAGATGCCGGTCGCGATGACCTTGCCGAAGCAGGTATCGCCGAACAGATAGACATCGAAGCGCGTCTGCCCATCTTGGAAAATACCATTGCCGATTGTGCCGCACAAGAAAAAGAGCTCGAAGGCTTTATCGCCGCCTTGCAGGCGAAAAAACGCGAGATGCAGCAGCAGTTGCAAGACTGGCGTGCCACACAGCAAAGCATGGGCACAGGCAAAACAGCCGGTGGCAACGGCAGCGACCTCAATCGCATTGTCCGTGATGCCGAAAAAAGCGGCAACGCTTTCGACCGTGTGATGGGTCGCCAAAACTCAGTACACAGCAGCACCGATGCGGCGCAGTTGGCCAAGCTGAAAGAACTGGAAGACTTAAGCCGCAACAACCGCATTGCCGAAAGATTGGCGGCATTGAAAGCGAAATCATAAGCTATATTGAGAAAATCGCGGTTTCAGACGGCCTTTATCTTCACGGGGCCGTCTGAAAAAAGAAAACCATACACGCTTCAATAACAAAAAGATGCCGGATTGGGAAAAATCCTGTCAGTTACGACAAATTAATAAAAATACCCATATCCAATCGGCTTAACTTTAAAATAAAATATATGCCGTCTGAAAATTAAAAAGAATAAGGAAATGCAATTATGTGGAATCTAATCAACGCCCCCGAAACTGAAATCTTCGGCATTGCCATTGCGCTGATGGTTTTGCTCGGTGTGTTTGAAGTCATTTCCATGCTGGCAGGCGGTATCAGCGACTGGTTGGACAACCTGTTGCCCGACAGCCTGACCGAAACCGCGCACGCCGAAGTCGGATTGGATGTGGCGGACGCAGGCATATTCGTGCGTTTCCTGAGTTGGCTGTATGTCGGACGTATCCCGGTGTTGATGTTAATGGTGGTGTTTCTTGCCGTATACGGACTGACGGGTTATCTGTTTCAGACGGCCTTTGCCACTGTATTCGGCAGCTACCTGAATGGCACGCTGGCAGCAGTCATCGTTTGGTTTATTTCCCTGCCCTTAGTGCGGGTAACGGCTAGCGGTTTGTACAAAATTATGCCGAAAGATGAAACCACTGCCGTTTTGCAGGAAAGTTTAATCGGCCGCGTCGGCACGGTGGTATTGGGCGAAGCTCGGGTAGGCAATGCGGCGCAGGTGCGCGTGAAAGATGCTTACGGCCAACAGCATTATGTGATGGTAGAGCCTGACTCTGAAGATGTATTAAAACAAGGTGATGCGGTATTGCTGGTGTCGTTGGACGGAAATACATTTAAAGCGATTTTGAATCCGAGCGGCAGCTTGGTAGATTAAGGCCGTCTGAAACTTCTGATTTATCGATACGGTAAAAATAGATGCTTCACCGCCCTATCCTCACCATTTAGAAATTTGAAATAACAATCAGAAAAACAACCACCCTATTATTTCAACCCATATTTTTAACCCTTTCAGACGGCCTCTCTCCCTCAAAGCCTTCTGAATCCACCGCCCCCAAAGGCATATTAACAAGAAGAAAGGAAAAACCATGAACTTGGTCTCCATCGGCACTATCGCCGGCGTCATACTCGTCGCGCTGTTTGTACTCGGCCTCATCCTGACCCGTCTGTATCGCCGTGCCAGCAAAGAAGTTTCATTTGTCCGCACCGGTTTTGGTGGCGAAAAAGTCATTATGAACGGCGGTGCGATGGTGCTGCCCGTATTGCACGAAATCATCCCCGTCAACATGAATACACTGCGCCTTGAAGTGCGCCGCGCTGCCCAACAAGCGCTGATTACCCGCGACCGTATGCGCGTTGACGTAATGGCGGAATTTTACGTCCGCGTTAAACCCAGCGCCGAGAGCATTGCGACCGCCGCACAAACGCTGGGTATGAAAACCATGTCTCCCGATGAGTTGAAAGACCTCGTCGAAGGTAAATTCGTTGACGCTCTGCGCGCCGTTGCCGCCGAAATGGCGATGGAAGAACTGCATGAAAAACGTGTTGATTTCGTTCAGAAAGTGCAACAAGTCGTGAGTGAAGACTTGTTCAAAAACGGTCTCGAACTCGAAACCGTTTCCCTGACCGGCCTCGACCAAACCAGCTTTGAGTTCTTTAACCCGCAAAACGCCTTTGACGCGGAAGGTTTGACCAAACTGACCGAAACCATCGAAGGCCGCCGCAAAAAACGTAACGAAATCGAACAAGACACCGACTTGGCAATCAAAACCAAAAACCTCGAAGCCGAGCAGCAACGCCTGAAAATCTCGCGCGAAGAAGAATACGCCAAACTCGAACAAGAGCGTGAGATTGCCGTCCGCCGCGCCGAACAAGAGGCCAGCATTGCCGAGCAAGAATCTCAGAAAAAACGTGAAGCGGAAGAAGCGAAAATTGCCGCCGAACGCGAAGTGGATTTGAAACGCATTGCCGCCGAACGCGATATTAAAAACGAAGACATTAGAAAAGCACAAGCCGTTGAGCAGGCAGAGGTTGAACGCCGTAAAGCCATCGAATTGGCCGAGCAAGACCGCGCCATCGCCGTTGCTGAAAAATCGCGTGCCGAATCCGAAGCCAAGGCCGAAGCCGACAAAGCCCGCGCCGCCGCCGTTCGCGAAGAAGAGAGCGTGATTACCGTACGCGAAACCGAACGCGCCGAGCGTGCCAAAGCGGTTGAATTGATTGTCGCAGAAGAAGCCGCGCAAAAAGATGCGATTTCGCTCACTGTTGCCGCTGAAGCTGAAAAACAAGCTGCACAAGACCGCGCTGAAGCAGTGCGCATTGCCGCCGAAGCAGAAGCCGAAAAACACCGCCTGCAAGCCAAAGGTGAGGCCGATGCCAAAATTCTGTTGGCACAAGCGCAAGAGCAACAATACAAGGTTGATGCAGAAGGTACACGCGCTGTGAACGAAGCTGCCAACGTCCTGAGCGTTGAACAGGTTGAAATGCAAGTCCGCCTTGCCCTCTTGAAACATCTGCCTGACATCATCCGCGAATCCGTCCGCCCGATGGAAAAAATCGAAGACATCAAGATTTTGCAAGTCAATGGTCTAGGTGGCTTTGCCAGTGGTGCAAACGGTACTGAAGGTGTTTCAGACAGCCAAACCACACAAGCCAGCCTTGCAGACCAAATGGTCAACAGCGCCCTGCGCTACCGCAGCCAAGCCCCGTTGGTCGACGGTCTCTTGAAAGAGTTGGGACTGAATGGTGGCGATATCAACGGTCTGACCCAAGGACTGGATAAAACCATCGACCAATCATAAACGAATGCCGCAATAATGATTTAAAGGCCGTCTGAAACTTTTCAGACGGCCTTTTTTGTATACAAGCTCAGAAAAACGCTAATATTTTCAATACTGATAAATTCAATACTATTGCGGTTGCAATAAATTAGGAATTATCCAATCTGTTTTTGAGGTTAAAAGATTGGGGGCTATTTTAAATGTGAATCACAAGGCTAACTGCTTCAATAATGATCCACCAACAATTTAGTCATAAAAGCCGGTTCTACCGTTTCGATTTCAAGCTTGCCATCTACTCATCTATCGACATTTTAATATCAAACCGCTTATCTTCAGGCAAATAAAAAAGCACAACATTTTGTTGTGCTTTTTCTTGATGAACCCACATTACTTGTTTTTTTGCGAACGAAGGTAGTCCAAAGTTTTCAGCTGGGCAATGGCTGCTGCCAATGCTTTGTGCGCTTCGGCCAGAGATTTATCATCTTTGGCTGCAGAAACACCTGCCTCGGCTGCTTTTTTAGCTGCTTCAGCACGCGCCTGATCCATTTCGGTACTGCGGACGGCAACGTCTGCCAATACGGTAATCTTGTCAGGCTGTACTTCTAAAACACCGCCGGAAACAGCAACCAGCACTTCTTCAGCTTCACCCGGAACAGTCAAACGCAATGCGCCGGGGCGTACCAAACTCATAATCGGCTCGTGTCGTGGATAAATACCAAGCTCACCTTGAACGGTCGGAACCACCACAAAGCTGGCCTCGCCCGAATAGATGTTTTGCTCGCTACTAACCACTTCAACTTGCATGGTGCTCATGCCGGCCTCCTTAGTTTAAGGTTTTCGCTTTCTCAGCCGCTTCTTCGATGCCGCCTACCATATAGAACGCTTGTTCAGGCAGATGGTCGTATTCGCCGTTCAAGATGGCTTTAAAGCCGGCGATGGTGTCACGCAATGAAACGTATTTGCCTGGAGAACCGGTAAATACTTCGGCAACGTGGAACGGTTGAGACAGGAAGCGTTGGATTTTACGGGCACGCATCACAGTCAGTTTGTCTTCGTCAGACAATTCGTCCATACCCAGAATGGCGATAATGTCGCGCAATTCTTTGTATTTTTGCAGAGTAGACTGTACACCGCGCGCTACGTCGTAGTGCTCTTGACCCAATACCATCGGATCCAATTGGCGTGAAGTAGAGTCAAGCGGGTCAACTGCCGGGTAAATACCCAAAGATGCAATATCACGGCTCAATACGACGGTCGCGTCCAAGTGGGCGAAAGTTGTCGCTGGAGATGGGTCAGTCAAGTCATCCGCAGGTACATATACGGCTTGGATGGAAGTAATGGAACCGGTTTGGGTAGAGGTAATACGCTCTTGCAAACGACCCATTTCTTCAGCCAATGTCGGTTGGTAACCCACTGCAGAAGGCATACGGCCCAACAGTGCAGATACTTCAGTACCGGCCAGAGTGTAACGGTAGATGTTGTCAACGAAGAACAATACGTCGCGACCTTTACCGTTTTCGTCTTTTTCGTCACGGAAGTATTCGGCCATGGTCAAACCGGTCAAAGCAACGCGCAGACGGTTACCTGGAGGTTCGTTCATTTGGCCATACACCATGGCTACTTTATCCAATACGTTGGAATCTTTCATCTCGTGGTAGAAGTCGTTACCTTCACGGGTACGTTCACCCACACCTGCGAACACGGACAGACCGCTGTGCGCTTTGGCGATGTTATTAATCAATTCCATCATGTTCACGGTTTTGCCCACACCGGCACCACCGAACAGACCTACTTTACCGCCCTTAGCAAACGGACACAGCAAGTCGATCACTTTAATACCGGTTTCCAGCAATTCGGTAGTTGAAGACAACTCGTCGAATTTCGGAGCAGTTTGGTGAATGGCGCGGCTCTTGTCGGTATCGATCGGACCTGCTTCATCAACAGGCGTACCCAATACGTCGACAATACGACCCAATGTACCTTTACCTACCGGCACAGTGATTGGCGCACCAGTATTGCTTACAGACATGCCACGTTTCAGGCCGTCTGAACTACCCATTGCAATAGTACGGACAACGCCGTCACCCAGAAGCTGTTGAACTTCCAGAGTCAGACCGTTCTCGTCCAATTTCAGGGCATCGTAAACATGCGGGATAGCGTCGCGTGGAAATTCCACGTCAACCACCGCACCAATAACTTGTACGATTTTGCCTTGGCTCATTATCGTATCCTAATTTCCTGTTCAGGCTTCAGACGGCATTAAACTGCCGCTGCACCTGCTACAATTTCTGACAATTCTGTGGTAATCGCGGCTTGACGCGATTTGTTGTACACCAAGCGCAATTCTTTGATGGCATTGCCTGCGTTGTCGGTTGCGGCTTTCATCGCTACCATACGCGCGGCTTGTTCAGATGCCATGTTGTCGCTCAATGCCTGATAAACCACAGACTCTAAATAGCGGCGAACCAAATATTCCAATACGGCGATAGGACTCGGCTCATAGAGGTATTCCCAAGTAAATGAAGAATGACCTGTTCCGTCGTCAATAACGTTTTCACCGATAGGCAGCAAAACTTCCATACGCGGCTCTTGGCGCATTGTATTGACGAAACGTGAGTAAACCATATGGATACGGTCTAATTCATGCTTCTCATAACGTTGGAAGATTTCGGTCAGAGGGCCGAGCAGCAATTCCATTTTTGGGGTATCACCCAAATTGGTTGCGCTAGCAATAACATTCAAACCGATGCTTTGGCATGCAGCCAAACCTTTACTACCCAGGCACACGACTTCGACTTCGATACCTTGTTCCTGATACTCTTGAACTTGCGCCAAAAACTTTTTCAGTACGTTTGCGTTCAAGCCACCGCACAAACCTTTATCCGAGGTAATCAAAATGAAACCGGCACGACGCACTTCGCGGTGCGGCTCCAACAATTTGATACCATGATCGGCATTAGTCTGTGCAAGATGGCTCATCACTGTACGCACTTTTTCGGCGTACGGACGCGCTAAGCGCATCCGGTCTTGAGTCTTCCGCATTTTAGAGGTCGACACCATTTGCATCGCTTTAGTGATCTTTTGGGTATTTTGAACACTACGGATTTTGGTGAGAATCTCTTTTCCGACTGCCATTTCAGACTCCTTTCATCTCAATACTTATGCTTGATAAGCGTAAGAAGATTTGAAAGATTTCATGGCTTCGGTCAATGCTTTTTCGCTTTCGTCAGACATTGCGCCTGATGCATTAATCGCTTCCAGAACCTCAGGATGTTGCGTACGTACGAAACTCAAGAATTCTGCTTCGAAAGCCAAGGCTTTGGATACCAGAACATCTGCGTAAGAACCGTTGTTGATCGCCCACAAAGTCAATGCCATTTCGGCAGTGTTCAATGTGCTGAATTGTTTTTGTTTCATCAATTCAGTAACCACTTCACCGTGTTGCAGCTGTTTGCGTGTTGCTTCGTCCAAATCGGAAGCAAATTGCGAGAACGCCGCTAATTCACGGTACTGTGCCAACGCCAAACGGATACCGCCACCCAGTTTTTTGATGACTTTGGTTTGTGCTGCACCACCTACGCGCGATACGGAAATACCGGCATTGATTGCAGGACGGATACCGGCGTTGAACAAGTCGGTTTCCAAGAAGATTTGTCCGTCTGTAATCGAAATTACGTTGGTTGGTACGAATGCTGATACGTCACCGGCCTGGGTTTCAATAATTGGCAACGCAGTCAGAGAACCAGTTTTGCCTTTTACTTCGCCATTAGTCAGTTTTTCAACTTCGTTTTCGCTGACGCGGGCTGCACGTTCCAACAGACGGGAGTGCAGGTAGAATACGTCGCCAGGATAGGCTTCACGGCCAGGAGGACGGCGCAACAGCAGGGAAATTTGACGATATGCAACGGCTTGTTTAGATAAGTCATCGTATACAATCAACGCATCTTCACCACGGTCACGGAAGAATTCACCCATGGTACAACCGGAGTAAGGAGCGATGTATTGCAGTGCAGCGGCTTCAGAAGCAGTCGCAGCAACCACGATAGTATGCTCCATCGCGCCATGCTCTTCCAATTTGCGTACTACGTTGGCAATAGAAGATGCTTTTTGACCGATAGCCACATAAATACAGATTACGCCTGTACCTTTTTGGTTAACGATGGCATCCAGTGCTACGGCAGTTTTACCGGTTTGACGGTCACCAATGATCAACTCACGTTGGCCACGACCAACCGGAACCATAGAGTCAATAGCTTTCAGGCCGGTTTGCATTGGTTGGTCAACCGATTTACGCGCAATCACACCTGGTGCAATTTTCTCGATTGGAGCAGTCAATGTTGTGTTGATTGGACCTTTACCATCGATAGGACGACCCAATGCATCAACCACGCGGCCAACCAGTTCGCGACCAATCGGCACTTCCAAAATACGGCCGGTACAGGTAACTGTATCGCCTTCTTTAATGTGTTCGTACTCACCCAACACTACGGCACCGACGGAGTCGCGCTCCAAGTTCATGGCTAGACCGAAAGTGTTACCGGGGAATTCGAGCATCTCACCTTGCATCGCGTCTGACAAGCCATGAATGCGCACAATGCCGTCTGTAACAGAAACAACGGTACCACGGGTACGCACTTCTGCATTGACGGACAGATTTTCGATTTTGGCTTTAATCAAATCGCTAATTTCAGCAGGATTAAGCTGCATGAAAACTCTCCTAATTTGTCATAGTCGCATACAAAGCATTCAGTTTGCCTTGTACGGACAAATCCAAGACCTGATCACCCACTTCTACTTTGATGCCGCCGATTAATTCAGGGGCAACTTTAGCTACCACATCCAATTTGCTGTTAAAGCGTTTTGTCAGGATATCGGCAACATCGGCCAGCTGCTGAGAACTGAGCTCATACGCGCTGTAAATTACTGCCGATTTCGTATTGTTGTGTATCAAGGTCAAATCTTGATATTGGGCATAAATTTCCGGCAATACCAGCAAACGCTTTTGCTCGGCCAAAACGGTAATGAAATTTGCCAATTCGACATTTTTGATACCGACAAGACCTTTGAGCGTTTCTGCTTTTTCGGAAGCTCCCGTTTCCGGTTGCTCGATGAAAGCAATGACTTTCTCATCTTGAACAACCGCTGCGAGTTCTTTCAGTTCGCCCAACCAAGACTCGATTTGGTTTTTTTCCTGAGCCAGACTAAACAATGCTTTCGCATAAGGTCTGGCAATCGTTGCGAACTCTGCCATAAGATTACAGCTCCTGTTTTAAGGCACTGAGCAGATCTGCATGTTTGGAAGCATCGACTTCTTTACGCAGGATAGATTCCGCACCTTTAACAGCCAATGAAGCGACCTGTTCGCGCAACACTTCGCGTGCACGGTTAACTTCTTGCTCTACATCAGCTTTTGCTTGGGCTGCAATGCGTGCTGCTTCATGAGAAGCTTGCTCTTTGGCTTCTTCTACAATTTTTGCAGCACGTTTTTCGGCGTTGGCAACCATTTCGGTTACCTGATTACGCCCTTCGGCCATAAGTTCTGCAACTTTTTTCTCTGCCTGCTCAAAATCGCTCTTACCGCGCTCGGCAGCAGCCAAGCCTTCGGCGATTTTTGCGGCACGCTCATCCAATGCTTTGGCGATCGGAGGCCATACGAATTTCATCGTAAACCATACCAAGCCAAAGAAAACTAGGATTTGCGCAAATAAGGTTGCATTAATATTCACGTTACTTAACCTTCGTATCTGGGTTAATCAAACAGACGGCAAGCCTGTATCTGAACGGATCGCTCCGTCTTGATTACGCACCACTAAACGGGTTAACGAAGGCGAACAACAGGGCAATAGCCACACCGATCAAGAAAGCCGCGTCGATCAGACCAGCGATCAAGAACAGTTTGGTTTGCAGAGGACCGATCAGCTCAGGTTGGCGAGCAGAAGATTCCAAGTATTTAGAACCAACCATTGCGATACCGATAGAGGCACCCAATGCGCCCAAGGCAACGATCAAACCACATGCGATAGCAATCAAACCCATTTTTAAACTCCTTAAAATAGTAAAGGTTAAACTACAAAAAAACTACTTGATTAGTGTGCATCATGCGCCTGTCCGATATATACGAACGCCAACGCCATGAAAATAAATGCCTGCAAGGTGATGACCAAAATGTGGAAAATCGCCCAAGCCAAACCGGCAATCAGGTGGAACACAAATAAAATCGGATCCAAAGTTTCGACACTGCCGGTTGACGCCCATGCACCGCCCAACAGAGCGATCAACAGGAACACCAGCTCGCCGGCATACATATTACCAAACAACCGCATACCGTGGGATACGGTTTTGGACAAAAACTCTACCAAGTTCAGCAGGAAGTTGGCCGGAGCAAGCCACGGACCGAAAGGTGCGCAGAACAACTCGTGAATCCAACCGCCAAGGCCTTTGATTTTGACATTGTAGTAAATACAGATCAGCAATACGCCAATCGCCAGAGCCAAAGTCGTATTCAAGTCAGCTGTCGGCACGACGCGCAACAGGGCATGATGATTACCGGTAATGCCTTGCCATGCCATCGGCAGCAAATCAACCGGCAGCATATCCATGGCGTTCATCAAGAGAATCCAGACAAACAAGGTCAGACCCAATGGGGCAACGGCTTTACGCGATTGTTCGTTATGGATAATGCTCTTACACATGTCATCCACGAATTCGAACAGAATTTCAACAGCCGCTTGGAAACGACCGGGAACACCGGCCGTCGCTTTTTTGGCACCGCGCCACAAAAGGAAGCTGCCGATTACGCCCAACAGAACAGCAAAAAAGATTGCATCAAGGTTAATGAACGAAAAATCAGCAATGTTTTTCAGTCCTTGACCCTGAGTAACATCCGACATACTGGTCAAGCTTTGCAAGTGGTGCTTGATGTAGTCGGCAGCGGTCATAGTTTCACCTGCCATAGTGTTTTACTCTCAACAATACTAAAAAAACCAAATGACTGACGCCAAGAAACGCCAATAAAAATGGGTAAAATACCAGTGATCGATGCCATATCGCAAAAACGACCAACATAGATACCAGCGACAGCACTACTTTTAAAACCTCTCCGCCGATAAACATCGAACTTTGCAGATCGGGATTTCGTCGGGAAAACTTTAAAAGTAAAACTGCAACTAGGGTAGGCAAAATGTACGAAAATCCTCCCGCCAAAGCAGAGAGGAAGCCGGGCAATCCGGAAAATAACGCACAAACAACTGAAATTATTAATAATACAATCACTTGCAATGGGACTATCTGATTCATTGTACTTTGTACCCCAAAAAGCAAGGCAGGCTAATATAATCAAGAAGTTTGTTAACGTCAAGCAATATGTTAATCTTTGTGAACCTTTCACAAATAAATGATTAACACATATAAAACAAATCTTTGCTGGAACGGAGTTTAACACAAATTACATGTTGTTACATAGATTTTACAGAAGATTTTGATTTGTATTGTAAACATTTATACGCTCTACGCTTTTTCAAAAATTCAGGCCGTCTGAAAAACTTTTTTCAGACGGCCCGTTCTGTTTATAAAGCCGTTAGAACGCTTGATTGATGCCCAACTGCTTCAGCAAATATTCGAATGTTTCCGGCGTATCAAAATGCAGCACGATTTTGCCTTTTTTCTGATTACTGGTTTTGACTTCGGCATTAACGCCCAAATGCTCGGTCAATGCATCATTGATGCGGCGGATATCCGGGCTGATGGTTTTGGCTGCTTCGGGCTTGGCTTTTTGATGCGCCAATTGGCTGCGACGTTCTACCTCACGCACTGACCAACCGTTTTTTACAGCTTTCTGCGCCAACTCCAATTGGTCAACCACATGCAAGGTCAACAACGCACGGGCATGACCCATTTCCAGACGGCGTTGGTAAAGCATTTCCTGAACTGGCTCAGGCAGGCTCAACAGGCGCAGGCTGTTGGAGATGGCACTACGGCTTTTACCGACGGCTTTTGCGATGGTTTCATGAGTCAGGCCGAATTCGTCGGCAAGGCGTTTCAAACCTTGCGCTTCTTCAATCGGATTCAGGTTTTCACGTTGCAAGTTTTCAATCAAACCCATGGCCAACGCAGTTTCGTCGCTGATGGTTTTAATGACGACGGGAATTTCGGTCAAACCGGCCAACTGGGAAGCGCGCCAACGGCGTTCGCCGGCAATCAATTCATATTGAGACAGACCACGTTCGCGTACGATAACCGGCTGGATAATGCCTTGCGCTTTAATGGAGTCAGCCAGTTCCTGCAAGGCTTCGTCATCCATTTGCACGCGCGCCTGATAACGGCCGGGCTGAATATCGGCGATGGCAACCGTTGTCAGGCGGTCGCTACTGCTGCTGTCCACTGCATTGGAAATCAGCGAATCCAAACCGCGCCCCAATCCACCTTTTGCTTTTGCCATATTGTTTTCCCTTTCAGACGGCCTCATTGTTGAAATGACGTATTCTATCGGATATTGCCGCTTTACGACAATTTGAATCACTATGATTTGACTATTGCCATTTATTTACGGAGCGAAACCGCAAACATGCCCCTTAAAGCGTTACTCAAACGGATTTCTTCCGCATTTTCCAACATCGCGCGCGTGATGTGGGTTTCCTTGATTGTATCCACACCTAAATATAGCTGCGGCTGCTTCAATACCGCTTGGCGCATTACCCCGTTCAAAATATCCAAATCCAAAGACGGCGTGAGCCATTGTCCTTGATATTTGACAAACACATTGCTTCTTCCACCCTCTAACAAAAGGCCGTCTGAATTGAAAAACAGGCTGTCAAATGCACCCTGCCCTTCTGCCGTTTTCCATGCTTGGTCAAAAATTTCACGGCGCGTGGTTTTGAAGCGGCGCAGATAATCGCGTTGACTTAATGTGTGCTCACTCAAGATGACGTATTGCTGCCCATCCAATTCAGAAACAGCCCCATGGCTCAATGAAAGGCCGTCTGAAAACAAAGCTGCTTTGACTCTAAATAACCCACTTGGCAACGTATCTATATAGTGTTGAATTTGCTCTATTGTATTTTCAGGCCAAGTCAGATTGAGCGCTTGTGCCGAGCTATTCAGACGGCCTAAGTGCAAATCAAGCAAACGACATTGTTTGTCTTGCACGCGCATGGTTTCAAAAATACCGAAATCAGGCCGCAAGTCATTCAGAAAACGCGCCTTCCAACCGCACTCGCGATATTCGGCTTCAGGGTCGCTATCAATCACAATCCCCGAACCCACGCCATAAACACCTTGATAAAGGCCGTCTGAAACGGGCTTCAGGGATAAGGTGCGGATCACAACATTAAACACACCTTCAAACCCCAAACCTGTATCGCACGGATGCAAAAAGCCAATGCTGCCTGTGTACAAACCACGCGGTTCGGACTCAAGAGACTCAATAATGTGCATACTCATGCGTTTGGGCGCACCAGTAATACTGCCGCACGGGAAGGCTGCGCGGAGAATATCGGCAACCGAAACATCAGGCAGCGCCTGCGCTTCGATGGCACTGGTCATCTGCCAAACACTGCCGAAACGGGAAACTTTAAACGGTTCAGGCACGCGTACTTTGCCTGTTTGCGCGATTTTACCGAGGTCATTGCGCAACAAATCGACAATCATCACATTTTCGGCGCGGTTTTTCGGGTCGTTTTGCAATTCAACGGCGCGGCGTTCATCTTTCCCATCGTGAAGAATCGGCGCAGTGCCCTTCATCGGCTCGGTTGTAATCAGGCCGTTTGAATCGATTTTGAGGAAAAGTTCGGGAGAAAAACACAAAGTCCACGCTTCCTGCCCTGCCCCGTCGGGCAGACAAGACAAAACAGCATACGGCACAGGCTGGCGCAAACGGCGGTAAAGCTGAATCGGATTGCCGTAAGTTTGCAGGTGCAGGCGTGCGGTGTAATTGATTTGATAGGTATCGCCACGGCGGATGGCCTCGTGGATTTGGCGGATATGCTCGAGATAATCGGCTTCGGATATGGAGAATCGGGGAGTGGAGATGCCTGCCGCCAGGCCGTCTAAATGATTGGCCAGCCAGCTTTCGGCATCGATTTCGGAACAATCGGCAAACCAGTGCAAACGCAAATTGCCACTGTGCGCGGATGAAATATCCATCAGTGGCAATCCGAATTCGTAGTCTGCAAACAACACTGCATGCAAACCCTTTTTCCAGCCGGCTTGCAAAATACTTGTTAACGAATCCAGTTCGTTATGATAAAACCGATGGCTTTCTACATGATTTTGATAGAGTTTTGCTCGGCCGCTCACGGCATCGTCAAACAGGGCGAAATAAGGCATGATTGCTGTACAAATAGGCTGATTATACGCTGCTTTTACATAAGTTAGCAGACAAATTCAAAAAAAGCACTCGAATGTAATTTTATGTAGTCGAACGAAGTATAAAAGGGTAGAATCAAACCATACCACACCATATCATTTAAAACTTAATCGATAAGGAGACTTTATGGCAGACCACCAATTAGAACCGTTCGAGAATGTTGAACTGGGCGAGAAACAAGACCAGCTGCAAGTATTCGAAAAGGCTGTTTTGGAACACGAAGGACGCGGCACTGACGAAGATTCCAGCAGCGCACCGCTTCCTGCCAACTACCCATACAAACAACGTATGCGCCGCTCTGTTTACGAAAAAGAAAAACAGAAGCTGCAAATCGAATTGTTGAAAGTACAAAGCTGGGTTAAAGATTCCGGTCAGCGTATTGTCAGCCTGTTTGAAGGCCGCGACGCAGCCGGTAAAGGCGGTACCATCAAACGCTTCATGGAACACCTGAATCCGCGTGGCGCGCGCGTGGTTGCTTTGGAAAAACCAACCACTACCGAACGCGGCCAATGGTATTTCCAACGCTACATCCAAAACCTGCCGACCGCAGGCGAAATGGTATTCTTCGACCGCTCATGGTACAACCGTGCCGGCGTAGAACGCGTAATGGGCTTCTGCGAACCTAACGAATACCTGCTCTTCATGCGTCAAACCCCTGAATTGGAACGTATGCTTGTTGCCAGCGGCATCCATCTGTTCAAATTCTGGTTCTCCGTATCCCGTGAAGAACAACTCCGTCGCTTCATCTCTCGCCGTGACGATCCACTGAAACACTGGAAACTGTCCCCTGTGGACATCCAGTCGCTCGACCGCTGGGACGACTACACCGAAGCCAAAAACGCCATGTTCTTCCACACCCATACCGGCGACGCGCCTTGGGTCATCATCCGCTCCGACGACAAAAAACGTGCACGTTTGAACTGTATCCGCTACTTCCTGCACCAGCTGGACTATCCGGGCAAAGACGTGAAAGCCATCGGCAAAGTGGACGAGAAAATCGTTTTGGTTCCTGATACACGTTACAAAGACAAAACTGTCGAGCTCGGACACGATTAATTTGTAACATTACCAAAGGCCGTCTGAAATTTCATCTTTCAGACGGCCTTTTCTTAATCCTCGCGATTCCAGTACGTTTTTTGTGCGAATACCAATTTATTGTCAGTGAATTTTACATTATCTAAATTCAACGCCCAGACATCACTTTTCATCACTCGAGCAGCAGGATGCGCTTTGTAAAATAAAGACTGCGCCGCCTTCAAATCCGCTTCATCTTCAATCAAAGCGGCAGTCGCCGCAAACTGAACACCGTTGATTTTCGTGATACTGTCAGGCTGACCGGCGATGGTGCCGGCTACTTTGGCAGAACGGCTCATCAGTCCGCCATGCTTTGTTTTCAAAGAAGTCAGCACAATTAGGCGGGCATTGGCTTCATCAAACACATAAAAACAGCAAGCCGCCCAAACTTCGCCGTCTGCCGCAGCGGCAATACTGACGACATGATGATTGCTCAAAAATTTAACGATATTGGCAGGAATCGCTTGCATGATTTTTATCCTCTTTCTCAGTGTATTAAATTTATTTTCAGGCCGTCTGAAACATCAGCCCTGCCAGCGCGGCGCATCGGTTTGAAAAATACCGAACAAGTCCAAAGCATGAGAGACGCTGTGTGTAATCATATCTTCGATGGATTCAGGCTTCTGATATAAAGCCGGAACGGGAGGAAACACAATACCGCCCATCTCTGTTACACGGCGCATATTGTCGATGTGTGCCAAGTTTAACGGCGCTTCACGCACCATCAACACCAGCCTGCGCCGCTCTTTCAACGTTACATCCGCCGCACGGCTGAGCAAATTATCGGCAAACCCGTGAGCAACCGAAGCCAAAGTTTTCATTGAACACGGCGCAATCAACATTCCATCCGTCAAAAACGAACCGCTGGCAATACTTGCCCCGACATTACGGATAGAATGCACGACATCCGCCAAAGCATAAACGTCTTCTTTAGTGTAATCCGTTTCCAAAGCACGGGTCATCTCCGCCCCTTGCGAAACCACCAAATGCGTTTCTACCTGATGCTCACGCAAAAGCTGCAAAGCCTTCACGCCATACTGAAAACCGCTGGCACCGCTGATGCCGACAACCAAACGCTTCATTGTATTTCCCTGTCTCGGCCTAAAAATAAAGGAAAAGCAGATTCTCAAGACGAAAAAATAACCGCTAAAAAGCGGTTAGATTTTCTAATGTGGTGCCGACAGCGAGATTTGAACTCGCACAGCCTACGGCCACTACCCCCTCAAGATAGCGTGTCTACCAATTCCACCATGTCGGCATAAATCAAATTGTCTTACTGCTGCTGAGGATTCGGAGCAACAGGAGTTGTATTGTTTTGTGCAGGCGTTGCAGGCTTAGGAGCTTGCTGGGTCTGCTTCACATCGCTGAAGTCTAAACCGTGCTTATTGGAGTGGGTGTGAATATACACCATTGCCATGCAGGTCGCAAAGAAAAATGTTGCAGCAACGGCAGTCGAGCGGCTGAGGAAGTTGGCATTACCGGCAGAACCGAATACGCCTTGCGCGCTACCGCTGCCGGAACCGAATGTTGCGCCGGCATCCGCACCTTTACCGTGTTGCAGCAATACTAACACGATTACAAATAGAGCGGAAATAATATTAATAATCCAGATAAGGGTTTTAAAGGCTTCCATATGTTTTCTACGAGGCTTGTGCTGCGTTGATGATGGCGGTAAAGGAGTCATATGATAATGACGCGCCCCCAACCAATGCGCCGTCTACATGAGGTACTGCGAAGATGTCGGCCGCGTTATCCGCTTTCACACTTCCGCCGTAAAGAACGCGGATTTTAACATCGCTTCCGCACAAAGACAAGATTTCTTTGTAGATAAATGCGTGCATGTCGGCGATTTGTTCGACGGTGGCGACTTTGCCTGTACCGATCGCCCAAACCGGCTCGTAGGCAACGGCGATGTTTTTGGTGTTCAAACCTTGCAGGATGGAAAGCTGGTGGGCAATGACTTCGTGTTCTTTACCGGCTTCGCGTTCTTCCAAGCTTTCGCCGACGCACAACAATGGAATCAGGCCGACGTTGAGGACGTTTTCCATTTTGCGGCGTTGGATTTCGTTTTTCTCGCCGAAATAAAGGCTGCGCTCGGAGTGGCCGATGAGGACGATGTCTGTACCGATGTCGGCAAGCATTTCGGCGGACACTTCGCCGGTGTATGCGCCGTTATTCGGGAAACGGCTCACGTCTTGCGCACAGGTCAAGATGCGGTTGTTCAAAACAATCTGCATGGCGTTGTGCAGTTGCAACAGATAAACGGTCGGAGCGGCCAGGCCGATTAACACGCGTTCTGCGGTTGGCATGACACGGAAGCGGTGCATAAGTGCATTGTTGTTTTGGAGTCGGCCGTTCATTTTCCAGTTGCCGATAACCCATTTTTGGTCCCACATTCCGATTTGGTGATACATCTTTATTGCTCCGTGTGTTGGTTGTTGCTTGCTTGTAGCGTCGTGTAATGTGAAAGTTTAGTGGATATATGTGCGCTTGGCAATTATTAACGGGCCTCCGGGGCCGTCTGAAAGATGGCACACTCTCCGACAAGGATTTATAATGTATGCTTCGATAAAATTAAGAATTGAACGGAGCACAAATATGGACTTTGAAAAAGCGCGTTTCAATATGGTTGAACAGCAGATTCGTCCGTGGGATGTCTTGGACTTCGACATTTTGGATGCTTTGGAGGAGATCGAGCGCGAACATTTCGTCGGCGAGGCTTTTCAAGGCTTAGCCTATGCGGATATGGGGCTGCCGCTGGCCAACGGCCATAAGATGTTGGAACCCAAAGTCGTTGCCCGCCTGGCTCAAGGCTTGAAACTGAAAAAAGATGAAACCGTCTTAGAAATCGGTACAGGCTCAGGCTATGCAACCGCCCTGCTGTCCAAACTGGCCGGCACAGTCGTGACCGACGACATCGACGCCGAGCAGCAGCAACGCGCCAAAAAAGTTTTGGACGAATTGGGCTTTACCAACGTCGATTATGTGCAAAACAACGGCCTGACCGAAGCATCGCAAGGCGCTCCTTTTGATGCGATTTATGTGGGCGGCGCAGTAGACAGTGTACCTGAAATTCTGAAAGAGCAACTGAAAGACGGCGGCCGTATGGTGGTCATCATCGGCCGCAAACCGGTACAACACGCGCTTTTGCTTACGCGCAACGGCAACGAGTTTTCCGAAAAGGTATTGTTCGACACCGTCGTGGCACACTTGGAAGACAAATCGGCCAATCCGTTCGGCGATTTCGATTTTTAAACAACAGGCCGTCTGAAAGTTCAGACGGCCTCATACTTTTACCCAACCCTATGACCGACATCATCCAACTCTCGCCCACCGAATTGAAACAATGGCAGGACGAAGGCCGCACATTTCATCTGCTCGACGTCCGCACCGATGAAGAACGTGCCATCTGCACCCTACCCGCCGCCATTCATATCCCGATGAACCTCATCCCCCTGCGTCAAAATGAGCTGCCCGACGATGATTTACCCATCGTCGTTTACTGCCACCATGGCATCCGCAGCCTGCACACGGCAATGTATTTGGAAGACGCCGGATTTGAAAACCTTTACAACCTGCAAGGCGGGATTGATGCTTGGGCAATGCAGGTGGACAACAAAATGATGCGGTATTGAATCGGTTTTATCAATAAAAGGCCGTCTGAAACTGGATTTCAGACGGCCTTTTTCAAACCTTTCTGTTTACGCTTGTAAGCTAGCGACAAACTGCTGTACGGCCGGCACAGCCAAAATCAACAGCAATACCAATACGGCTTTTTCCATACGGTTGAACTGACAACTTCCGTAGTGTTTCTTTTGCGAATAGAGAAACAGCAATACGCCGGGCAAATAGAGCAAGACTGACAGCAGCAAATATTCCGTGCCTGCCGCATAGACAATCCAAGCCGCATAAAGCGTTGCTGCCGCGCCGATAAGACGGTATTTTGCTGCAGCCTTTTGTGTCAGCGATAATTTGAGCAGATATGCACCAATTAACAGATACGGTATCAAAATCATGGAAGTCGATACCATCAGCAAAGCAGAATAATCCTCGCCTTTTAACCACACCAGCAATAGGCAAAACTGCACGGTCAAGGTGGTAAACATCAACGAACCCTGCGGCACTTCGTTTTTATTCAACGGGATAAACGATTTTGGAAATGCGCCGTTTCTCGCACCCATGTGCGGAATCTCGGTCGCATACAGCGTCCAGCTTAAATAAGACGACAGCACAGACACAATCAGGCAGGAAGAAATCAACACTTTACCCCAAGAGCCCACCATGTGCGCCAACACGCCCGCCATAGACGGATTAGCCATTGCAGCAATATCCGCACGAGGTAAAATGCCTTGAGCCAAGACGGTAATTGCCACATACATTGCCAGCGTCAAGCTGACTCCGATAATGGTCGCTCGACCAACATCAGCACGACTTCGCGCATGCTTGGACAAAACCGCCGCACCCTCAATACCGGTAAACACCCACAGCGTAATCAGCATTGTGTTTTTCACCTGCGTCATCAGGCTGACATCAGGATTTTCAGGCGTAGCAAGGCTCGCCCCTGTCCAATCGGACATAAACACTTCGGTTTGAAAGAAATAGGCTGCCATACCAATAAATAAAATCAGCGGAAATACTTTGACTGCCGTCGCAATCAGGTTCACTCCTGCCGCTTCTTTAATACCGCGCACTACCAACCAGTAAATCAGCCACACAATTACTGATTCTCCAACAAAAGCAGCAAATGTGTTGCCTTTGCCGAAAATCACGTTGTCCGGCGTATCGACAAATCCGCCTACTGCTTCAAACGCAACCACCAAATAGCCGACAATACCGACCGTGGTGCAAAGCCAATAGCCCCACGCCGAGAAAAAACCCATCAAATCGCCGAAGCCGTTGCGGGCGTACGTATAAATACCACCGTCCAATTCGGGCTTAAGTTTGGACAAGGCCGAAAATGATAGGCCGAGAAAGATAATGCCCACACCGGTAATCAGCCAACCCAACAGCAAAGCCTGCGAACCTGCAACGGCAGCCATATTCTGCGGCAGGCTGAAAATACCCGAACCAATCATGGAACTGATAACCAAGGCCGTCAGTGCAACCAAGCCGATTTGAGATTTTTGCGACATGTTTATTCCTGATTTTTATAATTATGTGTTTGTGAAGCGACGGCATTACCGGCTTTTTTAGCCTGTTCTAACCGTATCAAAATATTATGCAGCCGCTTTCAGACGGCCTTAAATCCTTGCGCCAACGCACGGATATGTTCAGGTGCGATACCGCAGCACCCGCCGATGATTTCCGCGCCCAAATCCGCCCATTGTCTCGCCCACGCCAAATAATTTTCCGGAGTGGCATCGGCGCGAATCGGGTCCAAACCGTCGTTGGCCTCGTTCATCTGTCCTTTTACCGGTTCAAATGCATTGGCGTAAACACCCAGTTTCAGACGGCCTTGGGCTTCATGTGCCACTTTCAAAGCTTCCGCCATCACTTCAGGCTGACTGCAATTGAACAACATTGCCGCCGCACCTATTTCTACCGCGAAATCCGCCGCCTCGTGCACGTTTTCCCCCGAACGCAACACCGGTACATCATGCGGCATCGTATCTTCCAAAGTAAACGATACCCAAAACGGCTTACCGTCATCAGGCAGACTGCTGCGCCAGAAACGCGCTTCTTCCAAGCTGGATACGGTTTCTGCCAACCAAATATCAGCAAACGGCATCAAACCCGATATTAAAGGGCGAGCCAAAGCAGGTGCGACTTGTTTGTCAAACAAGTCAGGACGGTAAGAACCGAATAATGGCGGCAGGCTTGCGGCTACTTTTGCAGTAGTCCCGCTTTGTTCCACCGCTTCACGCGCCAAACGGCCGGCCTGCCTTGCCCATTCGGCAGCTTGAGCATCAAAGCGCTCCTGCCCGATATGAAATGGAACAAGCGCATAGCTGTTGGTCGTAATCACCTGTGCGCCTGCGCGAAGAAAGTCCAAATGCGTTTCGCGTACAATATCCGGCGCTTCCATCAAAGCCAAAGCAGACCATTCCGGCTGACGAAACGGTGCGCCGCGCCGATGCAGTTCACGCCCCATTCCACCGTCTAAAATCGTTACCGTCATGATCGACCTCCAATGATGAATTTTTAAAATCGCCATTCTACGCTTTTTTAACTCCTTACCTTTAATTTATACAGAACTAAACTTATGCAGTTTCGTTATATAAAAGGCCGTCTGAAACTGGATTTCAGACGGCCTTTACGATTATTTCACAAACCGTGCATCTGCCATAAACGGCCGTGTAGCGGCTGGTTTAGCGGAATAGAAGCGGGAGAAAGTGCTGTCGATTTTAGTCTGTATCGGCTTACCGTCCAATGTTGCTGATGCTTCCAATTTCACACCACCGCCACTGGTTTCGCCCAATTTCATATTTGGCAACGTCAGTTTGGCAATATTGAGTTTCGCATTTTCCACTTTGGTATCCGGAGACATCAGCTGTTTGCCGACCGGACGGATTTTTTCACCCTCATCATGAGGCGCAGCACCACCGTTATCGTCAACCACGCCGATATTAATCAATCTGGCAGACGCCAAATCCATCTTAGCGTTTTTGACCGGAATACCGACAAACAGTTTTACGCCGCGATGAATGAACGTATTGTCCCGCCACTGAGTTTGGCCCTCTTTCGGCGGTTTGGTTTCTGCCGCCACCGAATAAGTGCGGCCCATAATCATCAATTTATAACCTGGAATTTTTTTCGAACCGAATCCATCAGTGATATCTTCGACCAGTTGCGGCGCAGTCAGGGTTTCGTTTGCCAAAATACGGGCTGAAGTTTCTGCCAAATGGGCAGGCTTGCCGTCTATGGTCAATGCCTGTTCATGGCCGAAATCAGATGCAAATGCAGGCACGGCGGCCAGCGCGGCGGCCAATGCCAGAATACGGATGGTTTTCATTGCAGACTCCTGATAAAAATGTAATTGGGTTGATTACCCGATAAAATCCGGGCAATATTAATAGGAATCGGTATTTTCATACAAATGATACAGATTATCAAGAATATTTGGCCTTTAAAATAAAAAAGGCCGTCTGAAAACCAAGTTTCAGACGGCCTTTCAAATTTGCTTAAAACCTTCTATCAGTCTTTGAAGCGTTTGAATACCAATGTGCCGTTGGTACCGCCAAAGCCAAAGGAATTGGAGATGGCAACGTCGATTTTCGCGTCACGCGCTTCGTTGGCACAGTAGTCCAAATCGCAACCGGCTTCAACGTCTTGTTCAAAGATGTTGATGGTTGGTGGAGATTTTTGCTCATGTACTGCCAATACACTGTACAACGCTTCCACACCGCCGGCCGCGCCGAGCAAGTGGCCGGTCATGGATTTGGTAGAGTTAACGATGACTTTGCGCGCATGATCGCCTAAAGCGCGTTTGATGGCTTTGGTTTCGTTGGCATCGCCCAAAGGAGTCGATGTACCGTGTGCGTTGACGTAATCAACGTCTTCAGGATTCAGGCCGGCATCTTTCAGGGCGCGGGTAACGGCCAATGCAGGGCCTTCTTCGTTAGGCGCGGTAATGTGGTAGGCATCAGAGCTCATACCGAAGCCGACGATTTCGGCGTAAATTTTCGCACCGCGTTTTTTCGCATGTTCCAATTCTTCCAACACCAGCACGCCAGCGCCTTCGCCGATAACGAAACCGTCACGGCCTTTGTCCCACGGACGGGAAGCGGTAGCAGGATCATCGTTGCGGGTGGAAAGTGCCTTCATGGCGGCAAAACCGCCAACGCCCAAAGTGCTGATCGCGCCTTCTGCACCGCCGGCAATCATCACGTCTGCGTCGCCGTATTTAATCAGTCGCGCAGAGTCGCCGATGGAGTGTGCGCCGGTTGTACAGGCAGAAACCATGCCGTAGCTCGGGCCGCGGTAGCCTTTGAGAATGGTGACGTGGCCAGAAATCAGGTTGATCAGCGAGCCTGGGATAAAGAAAGGATTGATTTTGCGCGCGCCGCCTTCGATAACGGCTTTGCCGGTCGCTTCGATGCTGGGCAGGCCGCCGATACCGGAGCCGATGTTGACACCGACGCGGTCTTTGTCGAGGGTTTCCAAATCGTCCAAGCCTGAATCATTGATGGCTTGCAGGGCGGCGGCGATACCGTAATGGATAAACACGTCCATGCGGCGCGCTTCTTTCGCGCTGATGTATTGGCCGATGTCGAAATCACGCACTTCGCCGGCGATTTGGCTGTTGATGTCGGATGCGTCAAAGCGGGTAATCCGTCCGATGCCGCTTTTGCCTGCGAGCAGATTGCTCCATGCGGTGGCGACGTCGTTGCCGACCGGTGATACTTGGCCAAGACCTGTGATGACTACTCTTCTCTGACTCATGATAATCTCGCTGTTGGTTGTCGGGATTTTCGCGGCAGCCTTGCTCTTTTTCTTCGTGAAAACGGGCAAAACTCATGCCGTCTGAAATTTCAGGGGTTTAATAATAAGGTAAAAGCCTCTATTGCGATGGCGCAGCAGAGGCTGGATGTTTGGTGCGACCGATTAGCCTTGGTGGGCGTTGATGTAGTCGATAGCCAATTGTACGGTAGTGATTTTTTCAGCGTCTTCGTCAGGGATTTCGCAGCCGAAAGCTTCTTCCAAAGCCATCACCAGTTCTACGGTGTCCAGAGAGTCAGCACCCAAATCGTCTTGGAAAGAAGATTCGTTTTTCACTTCGGCTTCGTTTACGCCCAGTTGTTCAGCAACAATTTTTTTAACTTGTTGTTCGATGTTTGACATGTCAGTCGTTCCTTTTCGCCTTGCGGCAGGTTGTTTAAGGGAAATAATTCGTCGGTATTGTACCGAATTCGGATAGAGTTTTCCATCTAATCCTGCATTTTAGCACAGATTATTCTGGAAAAACCTGTTGTTGCGCATATTAGCATATGCTGATTTTAACCTACAAGCGGGAATTTGTTTTTCCTTGGTATCAATAAGTTAATAAGCGGAAAGGTCGTCTGAAAACTGATTTCCCCGTTTTCAGACGACCTTTTATTCAATCAAGGCAGATTTGGGATAACCCAAGTAGCGTGGGCTTTCCCCACGAAATCCACCATCCAACAACTAAATCCGACAACAGTCACATAGACTTTCATTTTGGCATTCATCTCGTGGGTAAAGCCCACATTACGGCTTGCTGTAACGGCAACTTTGCCCTTCCTTCATCTAACGGAGGGAAAGTTTGCGGACGTATGCTAATATAGTATATTGCGGGAAGTGTGCCTGTCAGATTTAGCCGTAATGGCAAGGCATTATTTCATTACTCAAAAATTCTTTATGAATTAGATGCTTAAAATAAACTATTAAAACTTTAGGATACGCATATGCAAGATCAGGAAGAAAGTAAAAATCAGGAAATACAAGAAAAGCAGAAACAAGAAGACAATGGTGCCATGACCAAGTTGCAAGATGTGTTCAATCTTGCGCATGACCAAGCTCATCCCGATAAGATCGATGCCACCATCCGCGCCAATACTCGGGTGACCGGAACCAGTATGTGGGTATTGATGTTTGCCATTGCCGTGTCGAGTATCGGTCTGAATGTAAACAGCACGGCAGTAGTGATCGGAGCGATGTTGATTTCGCCGTTGATGGGGCCGATAGTCGGTATGGGTTACGGTTTGGCGGTAGGGGATACTGCGCTGATCCGTCAAGCCGTGCGCAATATTATTATATTCGTCGTCATCAGCTTGATTACCGCTACGTTGTATTTCCTGTTAACCCCGCTTAAAGAGGCGCAAAGCGAGATTTTGGCGCGTACTCAGCCGACCCTTTGGGATGTGTTGATTGCCTTCTTCGGCGGTAGTGCGGGTATTGTGGCGCTGACCCGAAAAGAGGGAGGCAATGCCATACCGGGTGTGGCGATTGCTACCGCATTGATGCCGCCCCTGTGTACTGCGGGCTACGGACTGGCACATGGCAACTGGCACTACTTTCTCGGTGCTTCATATCTTTTTGCCATCAACTGCGTGTTCATCGCTTTTGCGACCTTGTTGTTTTCCAAGCTGCTCAAGCTGCCGCGCAGGGGGTTGGTAAAGGAATCCAAACGCCGGTTGCACAGCATCATTATTACTGCCGTCGTACTTGCTGTCATGATTCCGAGCGGCTATATGGCATCAGGACTGGTGCGTCAGGAAATCTTCAACACCAGAGCCAATGCTGCCATTGCCACTGCGAAGCAACAGGAAGGTTTTTTCGTGCTGCGTAAGATGTTGAACCATAGAGAAAATAAAGTCAGTCTGGTTGTCAATGGAACGGGCAATGCCGAGAAAATTTCCGCCTTGCTGGTGAAAAGCCTTGAAGCGTCAGGTGTGAAAGAGCCGAAGGTCAACGTGGTCTATGCGGGAGGGGACAATGCCAAAATCGAAGAATTGCTGGCAAGCCAAAACAACCCGGTTCAGCAGCAAAATGAGCTGAAAGAGCAACAGGCCTATATCGATACCGTACTGGCAGGCAAAGCCTCCGATATCGACGATGCAGCGGTACTTAAGGAATTAAAAGCCCAATATCCGGAAGCGGAAAAAATCGTTGTCGGACGCGGCTTGGCTTGGGATAAAGCGCAAACAATGCCTGTTTCCGAACAGTCTGAAAGCCAAAAAAACGCAGAACCGAAGACAGATACATATGACGATATCGTCGTTGTCTCTCTCGAATTGGAGCAGCCACTACCTGCCAAAGATCACGAGCGGATACAGGCGTGGTTAAACCAGCGTTATGAGGGTAAGGTAGTGCGCATATTGCAAACGCACAAGTCTCAGACAGATAAACCGTCTAACGAATAATCGCCTTCAGGCTTTATCCATTTCCGAGAGATCATTGATTGTTCCTAGTACACCAAATCCGCCTCAAACACGCCTCTCAAGGCGTTGGAGAGGCGGATTTTTTCTGTGCGTTCGAGCATATCGCGGGTGATGTGTGTTTCGATGATGGTGTCCGCGCCCAAGTAGGTTTGCAGCTGCTGCAACACGGCTTGGCGCATGATGCCGTTGAGGATATCCAAATCCAGAGACGGGGTGAGACGGGTGTTTTTGTGCATGTTCATGTTTCAGTATTCTCCTGGAAATACTGTAAACAACGCTACTAGTTTCTACAGCATCGAGTTGATAACGTTCGCCCACACCGGCAAGGTTTTCTGCGCCAAGGACGAGTTTGAGTTTCTCAAAGTCGATTTGGTCTTCGCAAAAGACTTCGGGAAAGATTTGTTTGAGTTTTAATATATTGTTTTGTTTGAAATTATTTTCTAAATCGTGTATAATTTTTCAGTTCGGTTGCCATAATTGCGTCTTCCATCAATGATTACTTACAAAGTGTCCATTTTATCGGGATATGTTGAAAGTTAAAAGAAAAGAAGGCCGTCTGAAAAACTTTAATATTCGTTTTTCAGACGGCCTTCTTTTCACTTGCCGAAACAAGAGTATTTTGTTTCTCAACTTTACAAAACGGTCAGTCCTGCTGCTTACTTCTACCCTAAAAACTCTTTCAAAAACAGCAAGACGCAGGTAAGTTCGTCGGCGGATTCGCGTTGCGTGCCGTTGCCGGTATGGCCGCCGCCGTCAGGCGAGTAGAGCCAAGATTGCGGCGAGGTTTCACGCAGTTTGGCGTAGAACTTGAGCGCGTGGGCGGGATGGACGCGATCGTCGCTGAGGCTGGTGGTGATGAGCGCTGGCGGATAATCGATGCCGTCTGAAAGATTGTGATACGGCGACAATTCGCCCAGCCAGCGTTTGCAGACTTCGTATTTTTGCGGATTGCCGTATTCGTCCGTCCAGCTTGAACCGGCGGACAGCAGCGGATAACGGATCATGTCGGTCAGCGGTACTTCGCACACCAGCGCGCCTATGCTTTGCGGCTCGCGCACGAAGGCGGCGGCGGTAATCAAACCGCCGTTGCTGCCGCCCTGCAAACCGATGTGTTTGGGCGAACTCATGCCGCGTTCGGACAAATCGCGCACGACTGCCAATAAATCATCAACGCTTTTGTGTTTACTGATTCCCTGCGCCGCCTGATGCCAGCGTGGGCCGAATTCGCCGCCGCCGCGGATGTTTGCCAATACAAAGGCATTGCCCTCTTTCAGCCAATATTTGCCGACGCTGCCCAGATAATGCGGCAATTCGGGAATGCCGAAACCGCCGTAGGCATAAACCAAGGTCGGCGTGTCGGGCGTGGCGTTTTTGCCGACGTGGAAATAAGGAATGCGCTCGCCATCGGCCGAAATCGTCCAAAACTGCTGCACGTTGATGCCGTCTGAATCAAACTGCTGCGGCTGACGGCGCATGACGGTCAGTTCCATCACGTTCAAATCTAGCGCAAACAGCGTCAGCGGCGTAGTGAAATCGCTGGCGGCAAGGTAAACCACGTCGCCGCCCCACGGTTGGTCGGTCATTTCCAACGCACCCGAAGGCAGGCGCGGCAATTCGACTTCCTGCCATTTGCCATCGCTAAAGCGCCATGCTTTCAGACGGCCTTGTACGTTCTCCAGCAGGCTCGCTACGACAAAACGCTTGGTCGTTTCCACGCTTTCCAATGCCTGCGTTTCATCGGGCGCAAACAAAAGCTGCGCCGCACCCAATTCACCGCGGTTTAATTTTACTGCCACCAATGCGCCGCTCGGATAGCTCTGGTTCGCGCGATTCCAGTCTTTGCGCAGCGTCAGCAAAAGATGTCCCGCCAGATAGCCGACCACGTCGCAATCATTAGGCAGGTTTAACGGTTTCGCCTCGCCTTCGGCCGACACCTGCAAATAGGTTTTGGTATAAAAACCGTCCGACGCTTCAATCAAATCAATCGGCGAACCCTGCGGGTCAAGGTAACGCCACGCGTTCACCATCATTGCGCCTTTATCGATTTGATACACCGACAGGCTTTCCTCGAAACTCTTGCCGCGCTCCACCAGCCACACTTCGCGCGGATAGCCCGATTCGGTCAACTGGCGTTCGTCCCAGGCCGGACATACCCACACGCTGTTTTCATCGCGCCACGACACATGGTTCTTACCTGCAGGAAAGTGAAAGCCGCCTTCTACCAATTCCCCTGCTTCCAAATCCACTTCCAGCGTGTACGCCGTATCGCCGCCCGATTTGCTCAAGGTCAACAGCGCGCGGTTGGGCTTTTCCACCAAGTGCGACACCCCGCCCAAATACACATCGTCGCCGAGCAACTCGTCGAAATCCGCCACTGAAAACAGGATTTTCCACTCGGGATAGCCGGAACGGTAAGTCGCCGCGGTACACACGCGGTACACACCCTTCGGATATTCCGCGTCCTGATGGAAATGGTACATCCGCGCGCGGTGTTCCTGACAAAACGGAATCTGCCGCGTGTCCTGCAACTGCGCCAAAATGCCGTCAGACAATTCGCGCGCCTTGTCGTTTTCTAAAAAACGCGCACGCGTTTCGGCATGCGCCGCGGCGGCGAAATTTTGCGTTTCGGGAGATTCGAGGTTTTCAAAATGGAGATAGGAATCGGGGTAGGATTTCATAGAAAAGGCCGTCTGAAAGATTGGGAAATGGGATTATAACGGCAAAATCAAAAAAGGCCGTCTGAAACCTGCGTTTCAGACGGCTTAAGCATGATTCAACTTAACGCCCGTATATTTTCCACAAACCTTCCTGCAAACCAAACGCAGGCTCGCTGTCTTGCGGCTGGGTACGGACGTAACTGCCGTCAGGCTGCATCAGCCAAGCCTGGGTATTGTCTTCCAAAGCCATTTCCAAACCTTCGCGGATCACGCGTTCTTTGAGTTCGGGCGTGGTAATCGGCGTGGCGACTTCAATGCGGCGGAAGAAGTTGCGCCCCATCCAGTCGGCGCTGGAGATAAAGGTATCGTCTGCACCGTTGTTATGGAAGCAATACACGCGCGAGTGTTCGAGTTGGCGGCCGATGATGGAACGGACGCGGATGTTTTCGGACAAGCCTTTGACATCCGGGCGCAAAGTACACATACCGCGCACAATCAGGTCGATTTGTACGCCTGCCGCGCTAGCTTGATACAGCGCATCAATCACGCTCGGCTCGATGAGGGAATTCATCTTGGCGGTAATCCGCGCCGGTTTGCCGGCTTTGGCGTGGTCGGTTTCCTGCTTGATGCGGTCGATGACCATTTTGTGCAGGGTAAACGGGCTTTGATAGAGCTTGTTCAGACGGCCCGGCTTACCCAAGCCTGTGATTTCCATAAACAAAGTGTTCACATCGGCAGTGATTTGGTCGTCGGCGGTGATGATGCCGAAGTCGGTGTAGATGCGCGATGTGCCTTGGTGGTAGTTGCCGGTACCGAGATGGGCATAACGCTTGAGCACGCCGTCTTCGCGGCGGATAACCAAAGCCATTTTGGCGTGAACTTTGTAGCCGAATACGCCGTACACGACGTGCGCACCCGCCTCTTCCAGCTGTTTCGCCCAGTTGACGTTGTTGGCTTCATCAAAACGCGCCATCAGTTCGACCACGACGGTTACTTGCTTGCCCGCCAGTGCGGCCTTCATCAATGCGCGCACAAGCTCGGAATTGCTGCCGGTGCGGTAGATGGTCATTTTAACGGCCAACACATCCGGATCGGCAGCGGCCTCGCGTATCATTTGGACAACCGGATCGAAAGACTGATACGGGTGGTGCAGCAAAATCGGCGACTGTTTGACCAGCTTGAATACGGAGCCGTTTTTGCGCAAGGCTTTCAGACGGCCTGCATTGTGCGGCGGAAACTTCAAATCCGGCCTGTCCACCAAATCGGGGACGGCATTGAGGCGCACCAAATTGACCGGCCCTTTGACTTGATACAGCTCGGCAGAAGTCAGCTTGAACTGGGCAAGCAGGAAGTCGTGAATGTGCGCCGGACAAGTGTCCGCCACTTCCAAGCGCACGCCGTCGCCGTATTCGCGGTCGTGCAATTCGTTTTGAATCGCGGCACGCAGGTTTTTCAAATCTTCTTCATCGACCGTCAAATCGCTATCACGCGTGAGACGGAACTGATGGCAGTCTTTAACCTTCATGCCGGGAAAGAGTTTGCCGACATGGGCGTGCAAAATCGAAGACAAGAACACAAAACCTGCATCGCCGCCGCAAATTTCAGACGGCATAGGGACGACACGCGGCAAAATGCGCGGAGCCTGTACAATCGCCATTCCTGACGGACGGCCGAACGCATCCGTGCCTTCGAGTTCGACGGCAAAGTTGAGCGATTTGTTTAACGGGCGCGGGAACGGGTGTGACGGATCAAGGCCGATGGGCGTGAGAATGGGCAACAGCTCGTTGTCAAAATAGTTTTCGATCCATTTTTTCTGCGCGGCCGTCCATTTGTGGCGGCGATAGAAATGAATGCCGGCGCGGCTGAGTGCAGGCTGCAATACTTTGTTAAACAGGTCGTACTGCTCGCGAATCAAGGCCTGTGCCTCTTTCGCCACCGCTTCGATGGTTTCGGCCGCGGTTTTGCCGTTGTCGAGCAGCTGATGCGGGCGCAATTTGTTTTCGCGTTTCAACCACGCCATGCGCACTTCAAAAAATTCGTCCAAATTGGAAGACACGATGCACAGGAAACGCAAACGTTCCAACAAAGGAACTTTCGTATCCTGCGCCTGAGCCAGTACACGGCGGTTGAACGCCAACAGGCTGAGTTCTCGGCAAAGAATGCGGTTTTGCTCGGGCATGGTTTACTCCTGAAACATCAGTCATTAACACCATCAAGTATAACGTTTTGCCGCCGTTCCGTCAGGTTTCAGACGGCCTCGGCAGACAACCTCATCCCTATTTGAGGCAAGACAAAGGGTTATCCGTTTTTTTCTATACCGAAACAGCGGTTTTTGCTATAATGCGCCGTTTAATGCAACCGCAATACCACTGCTAAAGGATAAGAAAATGGGCTTTTTGCAAGGCAAAAAAATTCTGATTACCGGCATGATCTCCGAGCGTTCCATCGCTTACGGCATCGCCAAAGCCTGCCGCGAACAAGGCGCGGAATTGGCATTCACTTATGTTGTCGACAAACTGGAAGAGCGCGTCCGTAAAATGGCGGCCGAACTCGGCTCCGAACTCGTGTTCCGCTGCGACGTTGCCAGCGACGACGAAATCAACCAAGTTTTCGTTGACTTGGGCAAACACTGGGACGGCTTGGACGGCTTGGTTCACTCCATCGGCTTCGCCCCTAAAGAAGCTTTGAGCGGCGACTTCCTCGACAGCATCAGCCGCGAAGCGTTCAACACCGCTCACGAAATCTCCGCATACAGCCTGCCTGCGCTGGCCAAAGCCGCCCGTCCGATGATGCAGGGCCGCAACGCTGCAATCGTTGCCCTGAGCTACTTGGGCGCCGTTCGTGCCATTCCTAACTACAACGTTATGGGCATGGCCAAAGCCAGCCTCGAAGCCGGCATCCGCTTCACTGCCGCCTGCCTGGGCAAAGAAGGCATCCGCTGCAACGGTATCTCCGCAGGCCCGATCAAAACCTTGGCCGCTTCCGGCATCGCCGATTTAAGCAAACTCTTGGGCCACGTCGCTTCCCACAACCCATTGGGTCGCAACGTTACCACCGAAGAAGTCGGCAACACAGCCGCCTTCCTGCTGTCTGACCTCGCTTCCGGCATCACCGGCGAGATTACCTACGTTGACGGCGGTTACAGCATCAACGCGCTGAACGACGAAGAGAACTAAACAGTTTTTACGCAAAACGCACTTTCATCATGAAAGTGCGTTTTTTATGGCCATTACATTATGGTTTGAATGACTGCATAATCGATAAGGCCGTCTGAAAGTCAAATACGAATACGAAACATTACCTTTACAGACTTTCAATGATTATGTTTTCAACATTATTATATTATCATTCTACCTCAATTTGAAATTCCGATAGAGCATTGATTCTAAAGATAACATTCATGTTATCTGATACTTAGCCACGGATAAAAAGTGGTGCAAAAAAGTAACAAAAAAAATTCAGACGGCCTGTTTTTCATACAAAAGGCATAGAAGCCGGACATTTTTAGCATGAAATACAAAATTTAACATTATTGAAATTTTCTTAACTAATAAAGCGTTAAGATGCCTGCCGATTAATTGAATCACATCTGATTTTGACTCAAACACATACAGGAGATTAATTATGTCAATCGCTTCAGAATTTAAAGAATTTATTATGCGTGGCAACGTTGTCGACCTCGCAGTCGGTATGGTTGTCGGTACAGCATTCAGCGGCATCGTCAAATCATTGGTTGACGATATAATCATGCCTCCTATCGGTCTGCTGATCGGCGGCGTTGATTTCTCCAACCTGTTCATTACCCTGAAAGACGGCGCACAAGCCGCTCCTGCTGAAGGTTACGCCAACCTGGCAGCCGCTCAAGCAGCCGGTGCCGTTACCCTGAACATCGGTCTGTTCATCAACACTGTGATCAGCTTCCTGATCGTTGCCGCTGCCATCTTCTGCGTGGTTAAAGCCATCAACTCTGTGAAAAAAACCGAAGCTCCTGCTGAAGAAGCACCGGCAGAGCCTAGCGAAGAAGTTCTGTTGTTGCGCGAAATCCGTGACTCTTTGAACAAAAAATAATCATAATACCCAAACATATACACACAAACCAAGGCCGTCTGAAACCATTTCAGACGGCCTTTTCTCATACTAATCTGGTATAACCTTTAAGTCCTTCCCATTAAAAGAATAACGCCCTTCCCTTTCTCAGCAAGTTATTCTGCTTTTTTAACCATGAAGCAACCCTCATAGCAAACACAAAGCAAATGAGCAGTGCATCTCCTTGCTAATAAAAAAGCCCGATGCGTTCAACATCGGGCTTTTAACTGGAAAACCAATCTTAGTCTTTGCGTGTTTCCACCAAAATCATTTCGACTGCTACGTCTTCCACTTCTACTTTAGGCACATCCGAACGGCGTGTTTTAGCAACCGGTTCTGGTTGTGGCTGCGCGGAAAAAGCGGCAACGGCTTGCGGATCGGTTTCAACGAAGATCAAATCGCCTAAGCTCTCAGGTACAACGATTGCGACAGGCGCTGCTTCAGCGACGGCTTCAGTTTGTGTGGCAACAGCTTCGGCTGGTGCTTCAACCGGTGCAACAGTAGCCGTTGCTTTCGGAGACAATACCGCAGAAATAGCTTCTTTGACGTTGTTGACCGCAGATGCAAGCAGGGCTTGTTCGGCATCAGCGCCTTCAGTTTGCGCTACGGCAGGCTCGTCTTCGCTTTCAATGGCAAATACGAATGGCTCTGCGCTGGTAACTTCAGGCTCGGATACCACAATCACCAGCGGCTCGGCTTGGTCGCTTTCAGAAGACAACGTCGCATTTGCAGCTTCAACCGTTTCGTTCAAACCCAAAACATGCGCTACGGCAAAGAGGACTTTGTCGGCGGTATCGGTAATGTTCAGGTATTGCTCGATTTTTGCTGAAGACGGGATATTGCGTTTTTTGCTGTTGGAACGGCGGTCGTTTCGGTTGTTACGCTGACGGTTGTTGCGGTCGCGTCCTTGACGGCCATTGTTTTTCACGCCCTCTTCGTTGCGAGCGTTGTCGTCCGCTTCGACTTGTGCCTGTTCGCCATCGGTTTGAACGTTCACGTCCTCAACACGGTTTTCCGCAGATTGATGACGGTTGCGCTCGTTACGGCCGTTATTGCGGCGGCGTTTATTGCCGTTTTGTTCCGCTTGGTTTTCAGACGGCATCTCAGCCAGTGCAGCCACTTCTTGAACGTTTACGTCCTCAACCACTTCCTCAACACGGTTGCGCTCGTTGTTGCGATCATCGCGGCGGTTGTTGTTACGGTTGCGGTTGCGGCGGCTGTCTTTACGCTCGTCGTTGCGGCTTTCGCTTGATTTGTTTTCTTCAAACTTGCTGTCGGCAGCTTCGGCATTCACTTCGCGCACTTCGACTTTGCTGCCGTCGTGTTTGTTGTTGCGGCGTGGATTTTGACGGCGGCTGTTTGAACGGCGGTTACTGTTTTGGCTGCGGTTGGTTGTAGTGCGTTTTTCGGCAGGCTCTTGAGCAACTGCGGCAGGTGCAGGCTCACCGCCGAAAATGCGTTTCAACCAAGCTTTGAAGCTGTCCCACCAAGAGGCTTTTTTCTCAGGGGCGACAGTCGGTGCAGGCTGTGTATGGCGCACGCCTTTGACAGCTGGCTCAGGACGGGAAGCTTTGGCTTTTTCGCTGCCAAAAGGTTTGGCGGATTCGTCTTCTTCCGGCTCAGCGACGCGTTTGTAGCTCGGTTCGCCGTCTTCTTCTACGTCATCGATGCGGATGCGGTTGATTTCGTAATGCGGATTTTCCAAGTGGATATTTGGAATCAGGACGACGTTCACATCCAAGCGCTCTTCCATCGCAAACAGCTCGGCGCGTTTTTCGTTCAACAGGAAGGTGGCAACATCGACAGGCACTTGTGCGTGTACTTCGCCGGTGTTGTCTTTCATTGCTTCTTCTTGAATGATGCGCAAAACGTGCAGGGCGGTGGATTCGATGCCGCGGATGACGCCTGTACCGGCACAGCGCGGACACGCAACATGGCTGCTTTCGCCCAGAGCCGGTTTCAAACGTTGGCGGCTCAACTCCAAAAGGCCGAACCGCGAAAGTTTGCCCATTTGCACGCGGGCGCGGTCTTTTTTGAGCGCGTCGCGCAGGACGTTTTCAACATCGCGTTGGTGTTTCGGATTTTCCATGTCGATGAAGTCGATGACGACCAAACCGCCCAAGTCACGCAGGCGCATTTGACGGGCAACCTCTTCGGCGGCTTCCATATTAGTTTTAAACGCAGTGTCTTCAATGTCAGAGCCTCGTGTGGCACGCGCAGAGTTGACGTCGATGGAAACCAAGGCTTCGGTGTGGTCGATCACAATCGCGCCGCCTGACGGCAGGCTGACACTGCGTGAGAACGCACTTTCGATTTGGTGTTCGATTTGGAAACGGGAGAACAGCGGCGTGTGGTCTTGATAGAGTTTCAGACGGCCTACATTGCTCGGCATGACATAGCTCATGAACTCGGCAACTTGGTCGTAAACTTCTTGATTATCCACCAGAATCTCGCCGATGTCGGGACGGAAATAGTCGCGAATCGCACGAATCAGCAGCGAGCTTTCCATAAAGAGAAGGTAAGGGTCATGATGCGCTTTGCCTGCTTCTTCAATGGCTTGCCAGAGTTGCTTGAGGTAATTTAAGTCCCATTCCAACTCTTCCGCGCTGCGGCCGATGCCGGCTGTACGGGCAATGATGCTCATGCCGCTTGGAATGTCGAGTTCGGCCATGGCGGCTTTCAACTCTTGACGCTCTTCGCCTTCGATACGGCGGGATACGCCGCCGCCACGCGGGTTGTTCGGCATCAATACCAAATAGCGGCCGGCCAGGCTGATGAACGTGGTCAGTGCCGCGCCTTTGTTGCCTCGCTCGTCTTTTTCGACTTGGACGATGACTTCCATGCCCTCTTTGAGCACGTCCTGAATACGCGCCCTGCCGCCTTCGTAGTCGCGGAAATATGAACGCGATACTTCCTTAAACGGCAAAAAGCCGTGGCGGTCGGTTCCGTAATCGACGAAACACGCTTCCAGCGACGGCTCGATGCGGGTAATGATACCTTTGTAGATATTGCCTTTACGCTGTTCTTTGCCCAGCGTTTCGATGTCCAAGTCCAAAAGGTTTTGGCCATCGACAATGGCAACGCGCAGCTCTTCGGCCTGCGTTGCGTTGAATAACATTCTTTTCATAGTCACCTCGTGAACAGCGGCCGTTTGATTTGTGAATATCTTTTTCAGACGGCCTGTCTGTCCGGTTGGCACTCTTCAAAGGCAAGATGGGAAAATCCCCGTGTAACCAGTATTTGATTTGAAATCCGCAAGGTTGCATGCTTGAGCTCAAGCCATGTGCGGACGGATTCGGATAAAGAAGGAAATAAAGAACAATGCGGCGGAAAGGTTGATGGTTCCGCTGCCGTCCGAATGCTGATGCTTCGGACAAAATTAAGGCAGCCTACATCTTCTTATTATCGTAGCGCCGGTAATTTCGGACGGTGCTGCGCGGACTGCGTCTTACGCCCGGCCGGACGGCAGGTTCAATTCAAACTTAATTACGGGATTGCGTTTGCCGGCTTTGAACAAACACAAGGAAATGCTTTGCGGAGTGCGTTTTTAATATAAAATCTCGTTTTAACAATAAATCCGTTTCAGACGGCCTGCGACGGCAGGTTCGGGGCCCGAAACGGACGTTTGGGATTATAGAGAAAATGCACGCAATACGCAAAGATTCAGTCAGCCTGATTGCCGTTGCCGAACACGAGGAAGGCCAACGCCTTGATAACTATCTGATAAAAATCCTCAAAGGCGTCCCGAAAAGCCATATCCACCGCATTATCCGCGCCGGAGAAGTGCGGCTGAACAAAAAACGCTGCAAACCCGACAACCGCATTCAGGCAGGCGATACCGTCCGCATTCCGCCGATACGCATCGCCGAAAAACAAAGGCCGTCTGAAAGCCAGGCCGCGCCTGCGCGCGAATTTGACATCGTTTACGAAGACGATGCGCTTTTGGTCATCAACAAACCGTCCGGCGTTGCCGTCCACGGCGGCAGCGGCGTGAGCTTTGGCGTCATCGAACAAATCCGCCGCGCCCGTCCCGAAGCGCGTTATCTCGAACTCGTCCACCGCCTTGACAAAGACACCAGCGGCCTTTTGATGATAGCCAAAAAACGCAGCGCCTTGGTGAAACTGCACGAAGCCATCCGCAACGACCATCCGAAAAAAATCTATCTCGCACTGGGTGTCGGCAAGCTGCCAAACGACCGATTCCACGTCAAGCTCCCCCTGTTCAAATACACCGGCGCACAAGGCGAAAAAATGGTGCGCGTCAGCGAAGACGGTCAATCCGCCCACACCATCTTCCGCGTGTTAAACCGTTTTTCAGACGGCCTTTTGCACCAAGTCGGCCTATCCGACCTGACCTTTGTCGAAGCCACCCTAAAAACCGGCCGCACCCACCAAATCCGCGTCCACCTGCAATCGCAAGACTGCCCCATTGCCGGCGACGAACGCTACGGCGACTATCAGGCCAACAAACGCCTGCAGAAACTCGGTTTGAAAAGAATGTTCCTGCACGCCTCCGAGCTGCACCTCACCCATCCGCTGACCGGCGAAAAACTGATCCTGAAAGCCTCCCTGCCGCAAGAATTGGCGCAATTCGTTGTAATGTTGGAAAATCAGGAAAAGGCCGTCTGAAAGGAAATCCATGAAACCCAAACTCATCATTTTCGACTGGGACGGCACGCTTGCCGACACCACCAACCCCATCATCCACACCTTCCAGCAAAGCTTTGCCGATTGCGGCCTACCCGTTCCCGAAGCCGACCAAATCCGCCCGCTCATCGGATACAGCCTCTCCGGCATCATTCGCCGCCTTGCCCACAACGTCAGCGAACACGTTCAGGAAACCCTGATTGAGACCTATGCCGCGCACTACCTCAATCCCAACAATCACAACATGACCCTGTTCCCCGAGGCCCTGCCCTGCCTGCAACGCTTGAAGCAACAAGGCTATTGGCTTGCCGTAGCGACCGGCAAAGGCCGCAGCGGACTGGATAGGTCCATCGAGCAAACCGGCACCCAAGCCTTCTGGCTGGAAACCGCCTGCGCTAGCGAATATCCGTCAAAACCCGCGCCCGACATGGTACTTGCCCTCTGCGACCGACTGGGGGTTGAACCGGAAGAGGCCGTCGTCATCGGCGACACCACCCATGACCTAGAAATGGCCGCCAACGCCAAAATCCGCGCCATCGCAGTCACCACCGGCGCACATACTGCCAAACAGCTTTCCTCCATGCCCCATGTCGCCATGCTCAACAGCTTGGCCGAATTGCCTGACGTATTGGAAACCTTATAAATGACAGCGTGCGTCAACTGACAAAGATTTAGATAACTAACAAATTGGACTTGAAATGAAAAAATTGCTTTTTGTGTTATTGGGACTGGCAAGCCTTAATGTTTACGCCAATGGTTGCGGTGGAGAATACCAACCTGCGACTGGAACCTGCCGTATTATTGATAGCTCTGGCCGACAGATTCTATATAACGTTGGAAGACCCCAATCTTCCAATAACGGTTCCACTCAACCCAAAATTATCAATATTGATGTTCCTTCAAAATACGGTGCTTGGGCATTTAATCCTAAAACTGGTATTGCAGGTGGCGCACTTGATATGAATTCTCGTGAGGAAGCAGAAAGAGAAGCCATTAAAACCTGTGAGCGAGGAGGTAAAAATAAACCATGTAAGATAGGTGTTCGGGTACGGAATGGTTGTATTGCCGTTGCTCAAGGTAAATTGGGAGAAAAAGTAAAAACTTTCTATGGAATGGAACGTTTCCCCGGTGACGCCGAGCCATCTGCCTTGAGAAAATGTCAAGCATCTGGAAGCTCTCAATGTACTATTGTTGCTAACGAAGGTTGCTCATTGCCTAAATTCTAATAGAAATAGACCAAAGGCCGTCTGAAACGTAAACAAACATTAAATAAATAAGCATTTCCTAGGAACACCCATGGCACTCCAATTTGAAATCAACGCCGTTACCCCCTTCCGTCAAAACTGCACGCTGATTTGGGATGACGAAACCAAAGAAGCCGTTTTGACCGATGTCGGCGGCGACGTCCCTTATTTATTGCAACAAGTCCAAGAAAAAGGCCTCAAGCTGACTGCCATTTGGCTGACCCACGGCCATCTTGACCACGCAGGCGGCGTGGTTGAGCTTTTAAAAACCTGCGACGTACCCGTTCTCGGCCCGCACAAAGACGACGAATTCCTGCTCCAAACCCTTCCGCAAACAACGGCGCAATACGGCTTCCCCGTTTCTCCGTCATTCACGCCGACGCGCTGGCTGGAAGAAGGGGAAACGCTCAAGGTCGGCAACCATAGTTTCCAAGTCCTCCACATTCCCGGCCACACCCCCGGCCAAGTCGTTTTTTACAACGCCGAAAACGGTCTTTTAGTCGCAGGCGATGTTTTATTTTATGAAACCGTTGGTCGCACAGATTTTCCGCGCGGCAATCATGATGACCTCATAAACAATATCTGCGCTAAACTATTAACCCTGCCCGAAACCACGCAAGTTATAGCCGGACACGGCCGCATGACCAGCATCGGGCATGAGAAAAGGTACAATCCGTTTCTGGTTCGTTAATATGAATGTTGTATAAAGCCAACATTCTGGCATACGCAAATTATGCGTATAAAGGAAAACTGGCATACAATTTGCAGGGATAATACCCGAAAGATTAAGTACCTAATCTCCGGCAAATGCCAAAAAGAACTAAAGCACAAAGATAACAAGGTATTACGCAATACAACCTGATTTATCGAAAACCGGACATCTCTAAACCCCAAGCCTTACTCGCAGTGAAATTGTTACAAAGTGACAATAAATGTCAGTCAGGCCGTCTGAACGGTTCTGCCGATTCAGGCGGATACAACGGAGATGAGGCGCAATGCCCTGCCGGAATGTGCCGATGTTCTGTTTGTCAAACCGTCGGGTACATCTTTAAGAAGCACAACATTATTTGGGTAAACCGGCAAACTCGCTGCCGGCACTAACAGGCCGTCTGAAAAGTTCGGCCGGTAAAATCAATAAAAGGATTATCAAATGAAAAAAATCGCAAAAGTGGGCTTCGTCCTGCTGGCTACCGGCCTGCTGGCCGCCTGTGCTACTAAGAGCAAAATCACTCCTGAAGGCACTACAGACGAGCCACGCTTCCCTAAACCTTACTCCCTGACCTTCAACAAAGACCGTGGCACATTCCCGACTTTTGACGAGCTGGATCAAATGCGTCCTGGCCTGACCAAAGACGACATCTACAAAATCCTCGGCCGTCCTCACTACGACGAAGGCATGGTTGGCGTGCGTGAATGGGACTACCTGTTCCACTTCTACACCCCAGGCGTAGGTGTTGACCCTGAAAACACTTCCGGCGTTGAAGGCATCACTACTTGCCAATACAAAGTGATCTTCGACAAAGACAAATTTGCACGCAGCTTCTTCTGGAATCCAGTATTCCCTAAAGATGCTGTATGTCCTCCTCCAGCACCTACACCTAAACAAGAGCCTCAAGTGATCATCCGCGAGATCATTAAAGAAGCTCCTCAACGCATCCGTCAATAAGGACAAATTTGAAACGGATCCTATTAGGTATAGCCTTGGCAGCAGGCCTGAACTCTTTGGCCACTGCCGATGCTGTCAGCGACTATATCCAACGCAAAAAAGTTGTGGTCAATACAGCTAAGGCAGAGCTTTGCTTTGCCGATGACGGTCAGTGCCATCCGGTACTGATTGGCAAGACCACTCCGAAAGGCAAATTCAATATGACGCCGATGATGACCAGCAAACCGGGTTACGGTGGCGAAGTTATCGGTTTCAAAGAAGAAAATGACTTTCTGTTTGCGTTACACAGGGTATGGACGCTCAAGCCGCAGGAAAGACGCATGGAACGCATCGCTTCTCCTCATGTGGCCGACCGCATCATAACCAATGGTTGTATCAACGTACAAAATAATGTGTACGAAAAACTGCGTCAGTATTTCATTCTGGAAATCATCTGATGTAAGTCAGTCAAACAAAGGCCGTCTGAAACTTTTCAGACGGCCTTTCTTCTCAAACGAAAATTCAACGGCAATTTGCTTGCTCCGTCAGTACCAAACGAAGAATATTTAACCGCTTCATCCTCAATTCATCCTCAAACCATATCACTTTTTACCATATCCAAAGAACCAACGGTTATTTATGCCGTTTCTAGCCCAATGCTAGAATCGCGCGTTTATATATCGGCTCGCCGAGAAATCAAATAAATAATATAGTGGCAGGAGTAGCTTTTATTCTCTGCCCCTTACACACACAAACATCATGACCGATTCTTCTGCCAAATTACCCAATTTGTGGCTGCTGATTGCCGCTGCCGCCTCAATCCTGCTGATTACCATCGGAATGAGGATGACTTTAGGGCTTTTTGTCCTGCCCGTCGTCAACTCGACCGAATTGAGCATGACCCAGTTCAGCCTGATTATTGCCGTTTTCCAATTGATGTGGGGCATATCGCAACCCTTGTCCGGCGCGTTAGCCGACCGTTTCGGCGCGTTTAAGGTTTTAGCCGGCGGTACGGTTCTGTTGATTGCCGCCTGTCTAATGGTTCCGCAAATGCCGACTTATTGGGGGCTGATGCTGGGTATCGGTTTATTGTTGGCATTCGGTACGGGTTCGGGCGGATTTTCCATCATTATGGGACAGGTCGCCGCCAAAACGCCGCCTCATCGGCGCGGCTTGGCTTCCGGCCTGGTCAATGCAGGCGGGTCCACAGGGCAATTTTTGTTCGCGCCGCTGGTTCAAGGTTTGATTGCCCTCCCCCACGTCGGCTGGACGGGGACATTTTACGTTTGGGCAGTCATTGCCATCTTGATTTTGCCGATTTCTTGGTGGCTGGCCGGCGGCAAACATGCTTCTCATACCGTCCATACCGACGACGGCGGCCAAACCCTGAAGCAGGCCGTCTGCAAGGCTTTCGCCAACCGCAGCTATATCTTGCTGCATTTGGGTTTCTTTACCTGCGGTTTCCACATCGCCTTTTTGGTTACCCACCTACCGACCGAAATTTCACTTTGCGGCCTCCCCGCTACGGTCGCTTCGACCTCCATTGCCATTATTGGTTTGGCAAACATCGCCGGCTGTATTTTTTCAGGCTGGTGTACCGGCAGATTTTTGGGCAAATACGTCCTCTTCGGTTTATATGCTTCGCGTGTCGCCATGATATTGATTTATCTGGCCGCACCTAAAACCGATTTGAACTTCTATCTTTTCGCCGCCGGACTCGGTTTCACTTGGTTGGCAACCGTCGCCCCCACCGCCGCCATTACCGGCAAACTTTTCGGTACGCGCTACTTGGCCACCCTCTTCGGGTTGACCATGTTGAGCCACCAAATCGGCGGCTTTTTGGGTTCATACATCGGCGGCATCGTTATCACGCGCTTCAACGATTACGGCTGGATGTGGTACGCCGACGCAGTCTTGGCAGGCGCGGCCGCCCTGTTGAATTTACTGATTCATGAACGGAAAGAGGCTGCCGTCTGACACGGAAACTTTGACATTTCAAGGCCATCTGAACGTGTTATCGATACCTTCAGACGGCCCATTGTTTAAAAACGAATAACATGATAACCTTTTAATAACGGATGAAATAATTCGTCCGATATTTCTACAAAGCAAAAAGGACTCTATCTTATGAACCGTCGTCAATTTATCGGCAGCGCTGCTGCTGTTTCCCTCACCGCCGCCGCTTCTTTCGCCCGCGCTCACGACCATGCCGGCCATGCACACCATGCCGGTCATGCTGGTCACGCGCATTCTGCACCACGCGCCTACGAAGCTGCGCGCAAAGCGGCCGCACATTGCGTTGAAGCCGGTCAAATCTGTTTGGCACACTGCATTGCCCTGTTGAGCGAAGGCGATACCTCCATGAAAGACTGCGCAGCCGGCGTCAATCAAATGTTGGCACTGTGCGGCACCTTGCAAAACCTTGCCGCCCAAAATTCACGCTTGACTCCGTCTTTGGCAAAAGTGTGCATCGAAGCCTGCAAACAATGTGCTGCCGCCTGCAAAGAACACGCCAGCCACCACGCTGAATGCAAAGCCTGCTACGAATCTTGCTTGGCTTGCATTAAAGAATGCGAAAAAATTGCCGCTTAATCAATATTAAAAAAGACCGTCTGAATTTCAGACGGCCTTTTATTTTGCTGTTTTGTTTACGCTATTCGGCTGCAAGCTCTTGCTCATCCAGCAGTTTTTTCCGAACAATCGCAGGATTGCCCGCAGCCACGCAATAAGGCGGCACATCTTTGGTAACCACCGAACCTGCGCCGATTACCGCGCCCTTGCCGATGGTAACGCCGCCCATGATAATCGCACGCCGGCCAATCCAAACATCATCTTCAATCACAATCGGGCGGATGTCCGTATAGCCTTCAAAGCGGCGGGTTTCAGGGTTGAATTTGTGGTTGGTCGAATAAAACAGGCATTCCGGCCCCATCATCACGTTCTTGCCGAGGGTCAGGCCGTGGCAGATTTCGCAATTGACGCCGATACCCGAATTGTCGCCGATTACCGTATCCGGAAAAACATATCCGCCTTTTTCAATATTGACGTTTTTGCCGATGTTAGGGGAAATGCACGCAGCCAAAGCAGCACGGAATTTTTGCGCAATTCTGCCGAATGGTTTGCAATAAGACGGAGGCAACATTCCTCCCCAAACACGCAAAATGCACGTCAATATCCTTTTCCACATTAATTCCGTCTCCTGTTCGTACAAGCGTAAATATTATTCAGACTATTATTCTTCTTAAAGTTTCACATCTAGAGGAGGTTTTACATCCTCTTTTCAGTTAGATTACAGCCCGATTACACAACATTTGGTTTGAAACTCTATTCTAAACTGTTCTCGTCTGTTGCGAAACTGCCCTGCATACAAAATATCCTCTTGACGAAACAGCCAAAAATAGCGAAAATCCTACGCTTAACTGAAGTACAGGCAAAACCCCTGTGCCCGCTTAATCGAAAGGAAATCAAATGAAACAAGGTATTCACCCGAACTACCACGAAATCAACGTTACCTGCTCTTGCGGCAACAAATTCGTAACCAAATCCGCAATGGAGAAAGACAGCTTCAACGTTGAGGTTTGCTCTCTGTGCCACCCTTTCTACACCGGTACTCAAAAAATCGTCGACACTACCGGTCGCGTGGACAAATTCAACAACAAATTCGGCAACCTGTTCAAACGCTAATTGCCACTTTGTCAAAAAGACTGCTTCGTGCAGTCTTTTTTGCATTCAGGCCGTCTGAAACATTTCTTTCAGACGGCCTGAGCTTTTTGTCGTCAACCAAATGCCATATCCTTCCAAACACCCGATAAAAACGAGCCATAAGCATTATTTTACAAAGCTCTCCGGTCCGGCATATCGCGCAAACCCGTCAAACCCTGTACCATTGCTATTCAAACCAACCGTTTTTTGACCTTCCATGCTGACTTACACACCGCCCGATCCGCACCGCCCCCAAAAAACCCATGAAAAACCATGGCTTCTGCTGCTGATGGCCTTTGCCTGGCTGTGGCCGGGCGTGTTCTCGCATGACTTGTGGAATCCTGCCGAACCCTCCCTCTTTACCGCCTCCGAATCCATGAAAAACGGCGGCAGCCTGTTGGTTGCACAAATCTTCGGCCAACCCGATTTCACCCTCTCCCCTGCTTTTTTATGGGCGGCAACCGCATTCCAAACCCTGTTTTCGCCTTGGGCGGCCGATACCTATGATGCCGCGCGTTTTGCCGGCGTGGTATTCACTGCCATCGGACTGACCGCCTGCGGATTTGCTGGTTTCAACTTTCTCGGCAGACATCACGGCCGCAGCGTTGTCTTAATCCTTATCGGCAGCATCGGTTTGCTGCCCATCGCCCACTTCCTCAATCCCATGTCGGCCGCTTTTGCCGCATTTGGATTGATTCTGTGCGGCTTTTCACTGGCACGCCGCCGCGTCATTATTGCCATTTTGCTGTTGTGCGGCGGTTGGGTTTTACTCTCCCTTTCCTCAGGCTATCTGCTGACCGCGGCCATGATGTTTTTGGCACTTGCCCTGTCGTTCCATTCTACTTGGCAAAGCAAACGCTATCTGCTGACCCTGATTGGCGCCATCGTCGTTTCCCTGCCCCTGCTGATTCTGTATCCGCTGGTTTTATCAAAAACCAATCCCGAATGGTTTGATATTTGGTTCAACCATTATTCCTTAGGCGTATTCGGCGGTTTCCATCAGATTCAGACGGCCTTCAACCTACCCTATTATCTGAAAAACCTGCTGTGGTTTGCCTTGCCTGCTTGGCCGCTGGCGGCATGGACACTCAGCCGCACGCGTATCCACGATAAAAACTGGGGCATTCTGAGCCTGTCGTGGCTGATTATCATGACAGCCCTACTCGCCATCAATCCGCAACGCCTGCAAGACAACCTCGTTTGGCTGTTGCCGCCGCTTGCCCTGCTCGGCGCGGCAAAACTGGACGGCCTGCGTCGCGGTGCAGCGGCATTTATCAACTGGTTCGGCATCATGGCATTCGGTTTGATTGCCGTGTTCCTGTGGCTGGGCTTCTTCGCCATGAACTACGGCTGGCCTGCCAAACTGGCCGAACGCGCCGCCTATTTCAGCCCGTATTACATCCCCGACATCGATCCGATTCCGATGGCCGTCGCCCTTCTGTTTACCCCGTTATGGCTTTGGGCGATTACGCGTAAAAACATCCGTGGCCGCCAAGCCGTAACCAACTGGGCAGCCGGCGTTACCTTGGCCTGGGCCTTGCTGATGACCCTGTTTTTACCGTGGCTCAACGCCGCCAAAAGCCATGCGCCGGTGGTACACCAAATGGAAACCGCACTTTCTTCCGAATTGAAACAGCAGCTTTCAGACGGCCTCGAATGTATCAGCATCGACAGCCAAGACCAGCGCACACGAATCGCATGGACACAATACAGCCATATTAAAACCACGACCGACAACCCATCCTGCCGCTACCGCCTCATCCGCCAAGCCGCCAATGTCGGTGCACCTTCGGGTTGGCAAACCTTGTGGCAAGGCGCAAGACCGCGCAACAAAGCCGAGACTTTCCTATTACTGGAAAAAACTGCGGCGCAGTAAGCCATACCAGCCTCAAAACTGAACATTCCCAGTCCAACAAAGGCCGTCTGAAAGAACTTTTATCCTTTCAGACGGCCTTTGACTCACTTTAACACCGCTTCCCGTACAATGGCCCTTTTCCCTTATCTGCCTAAAAATATGAAACCCAACCGCCTTTTACCCCTCGTCCTCTTATTGACCGCCCTCTCCGCCCATGCCAAAGATTTCATCATCTACGACCGCATGGACTACGTCGGCAAACCCGACCTGACCGCCGACAAACTCTCCAAAGTGTTCTTGGTTTACGAAAGCGAGCTGGTCAAACCCGATCCGACGGGCAAACGCAAACACGGCGTACTCAACGAAGCGCGTATCCGCGAATTGGCCAAACAATCGCGTCGCGAAGGCTACCGTACCATTTCTACCGACATCGAAAGCTGGTTTGCCGAAAAAGACGGCCAGCTGCTGACTCCCGACGCATTAAGAACCGACTTTGCGCGGATGTACCAAATCTTCAGAGAAGAAAATCCGCGCGCCGTCATCAGCAACTACGGCATGCCCTCCGAACACCTGCACGGCATCCGCCACTACCGCCCCAACGTTGATAACGAAGCCATCTTGGCCAAATGGCGGCAAGTCAGCAAACGCCGTGCGCCCACCGCCGCCATCAGCGACTATGCCAATCCTGTGTTCTACATCACTTCCCCCGATTTGGTGCAATGGGAAAAAGACGTGAAAATCGCCGTTGACGACATTCATCAACGCTTTCCCAACAAAAAAATCATCGGCTACATCTGGCCGCAATATTATTCGGCCACCAACAGCCCTTATTTCAAGCAGTTCATCGACCCCGTCCGCTGGCGCAAAATGCTCGAAATCAGCAAAAAATACACCGACGGCGTGATTATCTGGTCGGACAAGCGCGATGAAAACAACCAAATCGTGCGCTGGAACGATCCGCGCATTCAAGCCACGATGAAAGCAACTCAAGCCTTCATCAATGCCAATGCCAAAGAAATCAAGGTAGAAGGTTTGCAGAAATATTAAAAATAAGGCGGGCATGTTTGCCCGCCTCTTTATTTACCTACACATCTGTCTGTATGTTTGACACAACATACGACAAAATGACCGTAGCACCAACGCTTCTGCATTCTTTCACACGTTTTTACCCGTTATTCCTAAGCGCAGGCCGTCTGAAAATTGCCCGAATATCCAATACCCTTTACAATACTCGTAATTAAAATACATTTTTCGACACCCCTCTCCTGCATGAGTTCCACACCCTTCATCGAAATGAAAGACGTTGCCTTCGCATATGGCGACCGTCCTATTCTGAACAACATCAACTTCAGCATTCCACAAGGCAATTTCGCCGCCGTAATGGGTGGTTCGGGCAGCGGTAAAACCACGCTGATGCGCCTGATTACGGGTCAAATCCGCCCACAATCGGGCAAAGTGCTGATTGAAGGGCGTGATTTGGCCGCATTTTCAGCGCAGGAGCTGTACGAACACCGCCGCCGCATGGGCGTTTTGTTCCAACACGGCGCATTGTTCACCGACTTATCCGTCTTCGACAACATCGCCTTCCCCATGCGCGAGCTGACGGATTTACCCGAAGCGGTCATTCGCGATTTAGTATTACTGAAACTGAATGCAGTCGGTTTGCGCGGCATTGAAAACCTGATGCCTTCCGAGCTTTCCGGCGGTATGTCACGCCGCGTCGCCCTTGCGCGTACGATTGCGCTCGACCCTGAAATCATGTTGTACGACGAGCCTTTTACCGGCCTCGACCCGATTTCGCTGGGCGTCATCGCCCACCTCATCAGCCGCGCCAACAAAGCCCTGCGCTCAACCAGCGTCATGGTAACGCATGATATTGAAAGGTCACTGGAAATTGTCGATCAAGTCATTTTCTTGGCACACGGCGAAATCATGTTCTCCGGCTCGCCCGAAGAAATGCGCGAACTCGACTCGCCTTGGGTACGCCAGTTTGTCGGCGGTTTGGCAGACGGCCCTGTCGCCTACCGCTATCCGGCGCAAACGACTTTAAAACAAGACTTGCTGGGCTGATGTTCAGACGGCCTGAAACTTAAACAAGGCCGTCTGAAAACCATTTAACCAATCAACTGAAACCTATGAATTTTATCCGTTCCGTCGGGGCAAAAACCCTCGGCTTCATCCAATCGCTGGGCAGCATTACGCTGTTTTTCCTGCATATCTTGGCCAAATCAGGTACGGCGTTTGCCCGCCCGCGCCTGAGCATCCGCCAGGTTTACTTTGCAGGCGTGTTGTCTGTCCTGATTGTTGCTGTGTCCGGGCTGTTTGTCGGCATGGTGTTGGGCTTGCAGGGCTATACGCAGCTGGCAAAATTCAAATCCGCCGATATTCTGGGCTATATGGTTGCCGCTTCCCTGTTGCGTGAATTGGGTCCCGTATTGGCGGCTATTCTGTTTGCCAGCAGCGCGGGCGGTGCCATGACCAGCGAAATCGGTTTGATGAAAACCACCGAGCAGCTTGAAGCAATGAACGTGATGGCGGTCGACCCCGTGGCACGCGTGGTTGCGCCGCGCTTTTGGGCAGGCGTGTTTTCCATGCCTTTACTGGCTTCGATTTTCAACGTTGCCGGTATTTACGGCGCGTATTTGGTCGGCGTCGAATGGCTGGGTTTGGACGGCGGTATTTTCTGGTCGCAAATGCAAAACAACATTACCTTCCATTACGACGTCCTCAACGGCTTAATCAAATCCGCCGCTTTCGGCGTAGCCGTTACGTTAATCGCCGTACATCAGGGCTTCCACTGCGTACCGACTTCCGAAGGTATTTTGCGCGCCAGTACACGCACCGTAGTGTCTTCCGCCCTGACCATCCTCGCTGTCGACTTCATGTTGACCGCGTGGATGTTTACCGACTAAAGGCCGTCTGAAACGACACTTAAAAAGAATGAAACAAGGACAATAGCACATGAAAAAAAATGCTTTGGAATTTTGGGTAGGACTGTTTGTCTTGCTGGGCGCAGCCGCTATCGGCTTTCTCGCCTTCCGCGCCGCCGGCGGACAATCGTTCGGCAAATCATCACAAACCTACACCGTCTATGCCGATTTCAGCGACATCGGCGGCTTGAAAACCAACGCGCCGGTCAAATCCGCAGGCGTACTAGTGGGCCGCGTTGCCTCCATTCAGCTCGACCCTAAATCCTATCAGGCAAAAGTTGCTCTCAATCTGGACAGCCAATATCAGTTCAGCAGCGACGTTTCCGCACAAATTCTGACTTCAGGCCTGTTGGGCGAACAATACATCGGCCTGCAACAAGGCGGCGATACTGATTCTTTGGCGGCAGGCGACACCATTACCGTCACCAGCTCCGCCATGGTTTTGGAAAACCTTATCGGCAAATTCATGACCAGCTTTGCCGAAAAAAACGCAGATAGTGAATCTGCCGGTCAAAACGAACAATAAACACATATCAACCCAATATTCAGGACACTCCCATGAAAAAAACTTCCTTCATCAGCGCATTGAGCATCGGCGTATTGAGCATCAGCATGGCATTTGCCTCTCCTGCCGATGCAGTCAACCAAGTCCGTGAAAACTCCGTTCAAGTGCTGAAAATCCTCAACAGCGGCGATGCCAACACCGCACGCCAAAAAGCTGAAGCCTACGCCATCCCTTACTTCGACTTCCAACGCATGACCGCTTTGGCCGTCGGCAACCCATGGCGCACTGCGACTGACGCACAAAAACAAGCGTTGACCAAAGAGTTCCAAACCCTGCTGATCCGCACCTACTCCGGCACCATGCTGAAATTCAAAAATGCCAAGGTCAACATCAAAGACAACCCGGTCGTAAACAAAGGCGGTAAAGAAATCGTTGTCCGCGCCGAAATCAACGTTTCCGGCCAAAAACCGGTCAACATGGACTTCACCACCTACCAAAGCGGCAGCAAATACCGCGCATACAATGTCGCAGTCGAAGGCGCAAGCTTGGTTACCGTATACCGCAACCAATTCGGCGAAACCATCAAAGCCAAAGGTATCGACGGCCTGATTGCCGACTTGAAAGCCAAAAACGGCGGTAAATAATCCACCCCCGCACCATGCCGCCTGATCTTCAGATGGCATGGTGCCTTACATCATAAAGACACCATGCAAACAGAAATCCGCAACGGCACGCTCTACATCAGCGGCGACGTTACCGTCAAAACCCTGACTGCCTCCGCCTTTGCGCGCTACGAACAACAATGCCGTCTGAAAGAAACAGACAGCATAGACTTCAGCCAAGTAGACAAAGCAGATTCCGCCTGCGTTTCCCTACTGCTCAACGCTCTACGCCGGACAGACAAAAAACCGACCATTCAAAACATTCCCGATTCCGTCCGCGCACTGGCCGAACTTTACGAAATCAAAGACTGGTTGCAATCATGAAAAAAACCACCGCTTCACTCTGCCTCCTCATCAGCATAGCCTCCGCTCCCGCACTTGCCGAACGCAATCCAGCCGACCCTTACGAAGGCTACAACCGTACCGTTTCCAAGTTCAACGACAAAGCAGACAAATACGTCCTTTCCCCTGTCGCACGCGGTTATCGCAAAATAACGCCCAAACCGGTGCGTACCGGCGTGATCAACTTCTTCAACAACCTGCGCGATGTCGTCAGCTTCGGCAGCAACGTTCTGCGCCTTGACGTCAAACGCGCCAGCGAAGACCTCGTCCGCGTCGGCATCAACACCACCTTCGGCCTTGGCGGTTTAATCGACGTAGCCGGTGCAGGCGGTGTGCCCAGCAATAAAAACACCCTCGGCGATACCTTCGCCTCATGGGGCTGGAAAAACAGCAACTACTTCGTCGTCCCCCTACTCGGCCCGTCTACCGTACGCGATACCGTCGGCAACGCCGTCACCACCGTCTATCCGGTTAAAAACGCCGTCTTCCACACCAGAGCAGGACGCTGGGGCACAATCGGCCTGCAAGCCATCAACACCCGTGAAGAACTGCTCGACCTGACCGACAGCCTCGAAGGCGCAGCCATCGACAAATACAGCTACACACGCGACCTTTACATGAAAGTCCGCACCCAACAAACCGGCGGCACGCTCCCTCAAAGCGAAGACGACAACATCGACATTGATGACTTAGTGGACAGCAATGCCACTTCCGAACCGGTAACAGCCCCTCAAACCGCTCCGGCAGAAATTCCCGATACAGCCAATCCCCAAACCCTGTATCAAACACCATCAGAAAACCTCTGATTGTTCCCAAAAATAAAGGCCGTCTGAAATTCAGACGGCCTTTATCCCCCAAAAGATAGCCAGTCCACCACCTTTGCTATATCATTCAACTATACAGAAACCAAGGAAAACACCATGTACGAAGTCAACCGCAGCGTCTTCCTGCTTATCCCCCTCGATCCATTTTGGAACTGGCTGAAATCCCTGCCCGGCAATCACCTAGACGGCCTGACACTGGAAGACATTCAAGCCGATGCCAATTCCTACCTCGTTCGCCCATGCGAAACTGCCGACGAAGTATGGGACGAAATCGAAGCGCGTTTTGAAGATATTTTTGCTGCCGAATTGGCCGACTGGTGCGAAGACGAAAGCGAATGGCCGGATTTGGATGCCGACATTTTCAACGAATGGTTCGATATCCAACTCTCCACCGTGATTACCGACCTCGAACACGAACCAATCGCACGCGAAGAGTTCCAACCCATCAATCTCAACTGATGAAACTGACCGTCCGCAACTACCACCTTGACGGCTACGGCCACGTCAACAATGCACGCTATCTCGAATTTCTCGAAGAAGCGCGCTGGACGTTTTTTCAAGAGCATGACCTTCTGTCCGAACTCAAAGGCATCATGCTCGTTGTTGCACGCGTTGACATCCGCTATCGCCGCCCGTCGCTTGAAGGCGATGTTTTAACCTTCACAGGCCGTCTGAAAGACATCGGCACACGCCACATCATCCTCAGCCAAACCGCGACCCTGCCCAACGGCAAAGCCGCTATCGAAGCCGAAGTGACCCTTATGCCCGTCAGCAGCGAAAGCGGCCGCAGCATCAGCGTTCCCAAAACCTTAGCACACGTCATTCAAAACCTCGAATCATGAAAAAAATACTCACACTCCTCATCGTTGCCACAATTGGCGCGCTTCTTGCCTTTGTCCTTATCCCCAGCAACAAAGCCACCCCTGATTTCGCCCTGCCCGACCTGCAAGGCAAAACCATTACCAACGCCGATTTAAAAGACAAAGTTACCCTCATTAACTTCTGGTTTCCCTCCTGCCCCGGCTGCGTGAGCGAGATGCCTAAAATCATCAAAACCGCCCAAGATTATCAAGGCAAAAATTTCCAAGTCCTCGGCATTGCCCAGCCCATCGACCCTATTGAGAGCGTCCATCAGTACGTCAAAGAATACGGCCTTCCTTTCACCGTCATGTACGATGCCGACAAAACTGCCGCAAAAGCCTTTGGCACACAGGTTTACCCGACTTCCGTCCTGATCGACAAAAACGGAAACATCCTCAAAACCTACGTTGGCGAACCCAATTTCACCCAACTCTATCAAGAAATCGACCAAGCCCTCGCCCAATAAATCCAAGGCCGTCTGAAACCACATTTCAGACGGCCTAAAACCGAAATATCCTTTATAATAAGCAACATTTTATCCGTTCAGACACCAAGCTCCTCTATTAACAAAGGCCGTCTGAAACAACCGAATACCCATAAGAGAACATCATGAAATTTATCGACGAAGCAAAAATCGAAGTCGCCGCAGGCAAAGGCGGTAATGGCGCAACCAGTTTCCGCCGCGAAAAATTCGTGCCCCGCGGCGGCCCTGACGGCGGCGACGGTGGCAAAGGCGGCAGCGTTTGGGCAGAAGCCGACGAAAACACCAACACCCTCGTCGAATACCGCTTCGTCAAACGCTACCAAGCCAAAAACGGCGAAAAAGGCCACGGCTCCGACCGCTACGGCGCAGGTGCGGACGACATCGTCCTCAAAATGCCCGTCGGCACCCTTATCCGCGACCTCGACACCGACGAAATCGTCGCTGACCTCACTTATCACGGCCAGCGCGTCTGCCTCGCCAAAGGCGGCAAAGGCGGCTTGGGCAACATCCACTTCAAATCGTCCGTCAACCGCGCGCCCAAACAATCCACCCCCGGCGAAGAAGGCGAGACCCGCTCCCTGCAACTCGAGCTTAAAGTCCTCGCCGATGTCGGCTTGTTAGGCATGCCCAACGCCGGTAAATCCACCCTGATTACCGCCGTATCCGCCGCACGTCCCAAAATCGCCAACTACCCCTTCACCACTCTGCATCCAAACTTGGGCGTCGTGCGCATCGACGAAAACCACAGCTTCGTCATGGCCGACATCCCCGGCCTGATTGAAGGCGCAGCAGAAGGCTCAGGCCTTGGCCACCGCTTCCTCAAACACTTATCGCGCACCGGCCTGCTGTTGCACGTCGTCGATTTGGCTCCTTTTGACGAAACCGTCAACCCCGCCGAAGAAGCACTCGCCATCATCAACGAATTACGCAAATACGACGAAGAACTCTACGACAAACCGCGCTGGCTGGTGCTGAACAAACTCGACATGCTCGATGAAGAAGAAGCCCAAGAACGCACCACCGCCTTCCTCGAAGCCATCGGCTGGGACTATCCGAAACCAGACGACTGCTTCCAATTTGACATGGAAACCCCGCGCCTCTTCCAAATCAGCGCCCTGACCCACCAAGGTACACAGGAATTGGTACACCAAATCAACCAATACCTGACCGAGAAAAAACGCATCGAAGCCGAGAAAACCGAAGCAGAACAGGTAGCGGCAAAAGCCGAAATTGCCGAGCAGCAGCCTAAAACAGATACTGGCGTGTTTAAGCCGGAGTAAAAATTTCAGACGGTCTATTGGATAGAAAGGTCGTCTGAAAACATATCAACCGTATCGTGTGGGTGTAAACCTACCATGCAGATCAAGATACAAAAATATTACTTAATGAGGTATAACAGCCCAAGCCATTTAACAAAGGAAAACTATGTTAAAAAAAATTTCTATTTTTATTCCGATAAGCTTATTAACTGCTTGCTCAACTATCTTACAAACAAATTCATATCAAGCCAACGGCGATACTTTTGTAACGCCCAAAAACTGGATACTGATTGATACACATGACAATCTACCTGCATATTTACTCTCGGAAAGCCTAGAAAAATCCGTACTCACTCTACCAAACAATAAAACAGTTGTTTATTTAAGTGGAATAGTTATTACGCATTTTAATGAGGGAGGAAAAATCCATTCTTTATCTTCCCATATGATTATCGAAGATTGCCAACAACCACAGCTAACCTCTTTAGGAGGATTAGCTACGCAATATGAGCAACCTTTACTCAGAGGTACCTCTACGCTAACAGAATCTAAACTACCATTATCATTGAAAAAAAAATCACATGCTATTGCGTGCGAATATGCACAAAAGCATAATGTGCCGACTGAAAAAATCACATTACCAACAAAGAAACAATAAATTATCTGTTTTTCCCATTTCAATAAAGCATACTTCTAATGCCCTAATGCATAACTTTTTTATCCAATACCAAACACCATGACCACCATCTACAACACCCTTACCCGCCAAAAAGAACCCTTTACCCCCATCGACCCTAAAAACGTGCGCATGTACGTTTGCGGTATGACTGTTTACGACTATTGCCACTTAGGCCATGCCCGAGTGATGGTGGTATTCGACATGATTGCCCGCTGGCTGCGCGAGTGCGGTTATCCGCTCACTTATGTGCGCAACATCACCGACATCGACGACAAAATCATCGCCCGTGCGGCTGAAAACGGCGAAACCATCAGCGAACTGACCGCGCGTTTCATTCAGGCTATGCACGAAGATGCCGATGCTTTGGGTGTGTTGCGTCCCGACATCGAGCCGAAGGCAACGGAAAATATTCCGCAAATGATTGCCATGATTGAAACCCTGATTCAAAACGGCAAGGCATATCCTGCCGCAAACGGCGACGTTTACTACGCCGTGCGCGAGTTTTCTGCTTACGGTCAATTGTCGGGAAAATCGTTGGACGACCTGCGCGCAGGCGAACGTGTGGAAGTGGACGGTTTCAAACGTGACCCGCTGGATTTTGTGTTGTGGAAATCCGCCAAAGCAGGCGAACCTGCATGGGAAAGCCCGTGGGGCAACGGCCGTCCGGGTTGGCACATCGAATGCTCTGCCATGAGCGAAAACCTGTTCGGCGATACTTTCGACATCCACGGCGGCGGCGCGGATTTGCAGTTCCCGCACCATGAAAACGAAATTGCCCAAAGCGTCGGCGCGACGGGGCATACCTGCGGCCACGACCACGCGCAAACCCACCACGGTCAAAGCATTGCCAGCCACGTCAAATACTGGCTGCACAACGGCTTTATCCGTGTCGATGGCGAAAAAATGTCCAAATCGCTGGGCAACTTCTTCACCATCCGCGAAGTGTTGAAACAATATGACCCGGAAGTCGTGCGCTTCTTCATCCTGCGCGCCCACTACCGCAGCCCGTTGAACTACTCCGACGCACATTTGGACGACGCAAAAGGTGCGCTGACCCGTCTGTACACTACATTGAAAAACACACCAGCGGCTGAGTTTGATTTATCTGAAAACGCCAACGACTACACCCGCCGCTTCTACGCCGCCATGAACGATGATTTCGGTACGGTCGAAGCGGTTGCTGTGTTGTTTGAACTGGCAGGCGAAGTGAACAAAACCAATGATGCACACCTCGCCGGCTGCCTGAAAGCCTTGGGCGGCATCATTGGCCTGCTGCAACGCGACCCGATTGAATTCCTGCAAGGCGGTGCTGTTTCAGACGGCCTGTCCAACGAGGAAATCGACGATTTGATCGCCCGACGCAAACAGGCACGCGCGGATAAAAACTGGGCGGAATCCGACCGTATCCGCGACCTTCTGAACGAACACAAAATCATTCTGGAAGACAACGCTGGCGGTACGACTTGGCGCCGTGGTTGATTTCATGGCATAGATGAAAGGCCGTCTGAAACTGTTTTTCAGACAGCCTTTTTAATTTTGGTATTTCAAAAAGGGCGCAAACATCGCGCCCTTTGTTTAAAACATCATTTCATTTATGCGCCAAATACTTTCAGACGGCCTTCGATTGGTTGGAAGGCTTTTTCACCGGCTGAAGTCGCGATACCGCCAATCACCATTTGCGCACGCAACAACCAGCTTTCCGGCAGATTCCATTCTTTGGCAATGGCCGCATCAGGCAGCGGATTGTAGTGTTGCAGATTGGCGCCGATACCGGCAGCCGCCAATGTTGTCCACACGGCATATTGAACCATGGCATTTGCCTGATCCGCCCAGATCGGGAAGTTGGCCGCATAAGATGGGAACTGCTCTTGCAAGCCTTTAACAACATCCTGATCTTCAAAGAACAAAACTGTCGCCGCGCCTGCTTTAAACAAGTTCAGTTTTTGCGCAGTAGCTTCAAACTGCTCGGCAGGGACAATTGCACGCAAAGCTTCTTCGACAAAATGCCACACTTTGGCATGTTCTTCGCCAAACAATACGACCACTCGGGCAGATTGCGAATTGAAAGAAGACGGCGTATGCAAAACGGCGTGTTCGATAATTTTGGTTACTTCCTCATTGGACAGAGGCAGGGTGTTGTTCAATGCATAGATAGAACGACGGGTTTCAGCAGCTTGTTGCAAAACAGAATAAGTCATGATCTTTTCCTTAAATTAATCTTTATCTTTACCAAAAACGTTATCCAAAGCCCATGCTCCGCCGCCGGCTACTGCCAGGTACAAAAACACGAAGCAGAACAAAACGGCAGATTCCCCCTGATTGGCCAATGGAAACAATACATTACCAGAAGACGCGTGCGCCATAAAGTAGGCAACTGCCATCTGACCGGACAAAACAAACGCGGCCGGACGCGTAAACAGGCCCAATATCAATAAGATACCGCCGACAATTTCCAAAATACCGGCCACCAGCATCAAGCCTTCGGGCGCGCCGCCCATGGACATCGGAAAACTGAAAAACTTGGCCGTGCCATGCAGCAAAAACAGATACGCCGTCACAATGCGCAAGACAGACAATACAACAGGTTGGAATGATTTGAGGGCTGACATCTTAATAATCCTTATCTTAAATGGCTACCTGAAAGAGGTAGGGAGCAATTTCAATAAGTGCAGTATAGATAATTCCCAGTAAGAGATATATACTCGAATTATTGATATAACGTTTCCTAATAAGAAATCATGGACACCCTATTCAGCCTGAAAGTTTTCCGCCAAGTTGTGCAAAGCGGCAGTTTTACCCGTGCCGCCGATCAGCTCGACATCTCCACCGCCATGGCCAGCAAACACGTCAGCCATCTGGAAAACACCATTCAAGCCAAGCTCTTACACCGCAACAGCCGTAATCTCCACCTGACCGAATCAGGCGAAGAATACTACCGCCAATGCAGCTACGCGCTGGATACCTTGGACACCGCCGCCCAAAAAGCGGCAGGCGGTACTGACACGCCGCAAGGTATGTTGCGCGTTACCATGCCTCTGTGGTTTGCAGGCGGCAACATGAGCGCATGGTTGGCCGAATACCGCCAGCGTTATCCCAAAGTTACGCTCGACCTCGTCCTCGACAACCGCCATATCGACCTCATCGCCGAAGGTTTCGACCTCGCCCTGCGCGTTTCCAAAACCCCCTCCCCTTCACTGATCGTCAAACCACTGGCCAAAATCGAATTCGTCCTGCTTGCTGCACCCGACTATCTTGCCCGGCACGGCACACCCGATACGCCCGAAGCCGTCATGCGGCACCAAGCCATCCTGCCTTCCTATACCAGTCAACAAAACTGGGAAATTACCCACCGCCACACCGGAGAAAAAGCCATTCTCCACCTCTCCCCCGTTATCCGCAGCGACAACACGCTGATGATACGCGAGCTGATTAAAGCAGGCGCAGGCATAGGCTATCAGCCCCTTTGGGCGGTCCAGCAGGAATTGAAGGACGGCACATTGGTCCAACTCCTGCCCGATTACACCATCTGGACAGACCAACTGAATGCCACCTATGTCGACAGGGCCTTTCTCAGCGCGAAAGTGCGCAGCTTTATCGACTTTCTCAATGAAAAAATATCGGAAGGATAAACATCAAGGCCGTCTGAAACACTTTTCAGACGGCCTTTAATCAAAGCAACAATCCAATCAATAATTGGTCGAGCAGAACTGTTCGCGTTTGTCCGCATCAGCGGCATAGCATGTCAAACCCATGCCTGACGCATTGCTGTTGTTCGCTTTCGCACCCGTTTTTTTGTTCACCAAAACCTTACCGTTTTTACCGATTTCAACGGTTACGCCTTTACCGTTTTTCAACTTCCATTTCAACACTTGCGCATCAGCATTCTGACACTTATTGACTGTACAGCCGCCTTCTGTCGCAACATTGCCGTTTTTATAAATCACGCACTGCTGCTGGCTGTCGGTACAGGCAGCATAGGCCGCAACGGAGAAACAGGAAATCAGCGCGGCAAACAAAACAGGTTTCATGGTTTGAACTCCTAAGGTTGTGATGATGGGTTTGTAATATTTGGAACTATACGCTTGTTTGCATATACCTACTACAAAATGTATCGGTAAGATTCAATAGACGCATCACTATATCCATTCCACCAATTATCTAATTCGCCCCATATGATAAAGGCCGTCTGAACATCACTTTTCAGACGGCCTTCAATTGGTTTTCTACCTTACCGCTTCAACTTCGCAAACGCATCCGCCATCGCCGAATTGGTCAGGGCGCGGTCGTTGCGTTGGGTTTTTCGGTCGCGGCGTTCCTGATGTCGGGTTTCAGACGGCCTGTTGCCTTTGGTTGCGCCGCCCGCTTCGTCATCCAGCCGCATAGTCAGCGCGATGCGTTTACGCGCGGCATCGACTTCCAGCACTCTCACTTTCACCACGTCGCCGGCTTTCACCACTTCGCGCGGGTCTTGGACGAAACGATTGGACAACGCGGAGATGTGCACCAAGCCGTCCTGATGGACGCCGATGTCTACGAACGCGCCGAAGTTGGCGACGTTGGAGACCACGCCTTCGAGTATCATGCCGACTTGCAAGTCGCTGATTTCGTGGATGCCTTCGGCGAAGGAGGCCGTCTGAAACTCACCGCGCGGGTCGCGGCCGGGTTTTTCCAACTCAGACAGGATGTCCAGAATAGTCGGCAGGCCGAAGCGCTCGTCGGTGAAATCGGACGCTTTGATTTGCTTCACGCGCTCGCGGTTGCCGATGAGTTCGGCGGCGGTAATGCCTTGTTGCGCCAGCATTTTGGCGACGACGGGATAGGCTTCGGGGTGGACGGCGCTCGCGTCCAGCGGCTCTTTGCCGCCGTTAATCCGCAAAAATCCCGCCGCCTGCTCGAAGGTTTTTTCACCCAAACGCGGCACTTTCAGCAATTTTTTGCGGCTGTCGAACGCGCCGTTTTCATCGCGGTAGGCGACGATGTTTTGGGCAAGGGTTTGATTCAAACCGGAAATCCGCGCCAAGAGCGGGGCGGACGCGGTGTTCACGTCCACGCCGACGGCGTTCACGCAGTCTTCGACCACCGCGTCCAGCGATTTGGCGAGCTGGCTTTGGTTCACGTCGTGCTGATACTGCCCCACGCCGATGGATTTGGGGTCGATTTTGACCAACTCGGCGAGCGGGTCTTGCAGCCTGCGAGCGATAGACACTGCGCCGCGCAGGGAAACGTCCAAGTCGGGGAACTCGCGCGCCGCCAGTTCGGACGCGGAATAAATCGACGCGCCGGCTTCGGAAACGACGATTTTGTGCAGCCCCATTTCTGGCATTCCGCGCACCAATTCGCCCGCGATTTTGTCGGTTTCACGGCTGGCGGTGCCGTTGCCGATGGCGATGAGCTTCACGCCGTGCTGTTTAATCAGGCGCGACAGCGTTGCCAACATGTTGTTTTCTTGATGCAAATAGACGATGACGGTATCCAGCAGCTTGCCTGTGTCGTCCACCACGGCGCATTTCACGCCGTTCTTGTAACCGGGGTCGAGACCCAAAGTCGTCAGCCGTCCGGCGGGCGCGGCGAGCAGTAAGTCTTTGAGATTGCGGGCGAACACGGTAATCGCATCGGTATCGGCGGCTTCTTTCAAACGATTTAGGGCTTCAAGTTCCAACGACAAAAAGATTTTTGCGCGCCAAGTCAGGCGAACGGTGTCGCGTAGCCATTTGTGGCCGTCTGAAACCTTGAAGCGGCGGGCGATGATTTGCTCGTATTCGCTTTGCTGCGTAATCGGCGTGTCATCGGGCTGGTATTTGAGCGCGATATTCAAAATGCCTTCGTTGCGGCCGCGCAATACCGCCAGCGCGCGGTGGCTGGGCATAGTGCGGATGGGTTCGCGATGGTCGAAATAATCGCTGAATTTTTCGCCTTCTGTTTCTTTGCCTTCAACGACTTGCGCGTGGATTTCGGCTTCATTCCACAGCTTGTCACGCAGCGTACCGATGAGTTCCGCGTCTTCAGCAAACTGTTCCATCAGAATCGTGCGCGCACCGTCCAGCGCGGCTTTGGCGTCGGGGACATTTTCGTTCAGGTAGCCCTGCGCGGCGGCTTCCACGTCCTGCGGCTGCTCGGCAAGCAACGCATCCGCCAGCGGCTGCAAACCGTGTTCGCGTGCGATTTGTGCTTTGGTGCGGCGTTTGGGTTTGTAGGGCAGATACAGGTCTTCCAGCGCGGTTTTGTTGTCGGCGGCTTCGATTTGCGCCCTGAGGTCGTCTGAAAGCTTGCCTTGCTCTTCAATACTTTTTAACACAACGGCTTTGCGCTCTTCCAATTCGCGCAGGTATTGCAGCCGCTCGGCAAGCTGGCGCAACTGCGTATCGTCCAACCCGCCCGTGGCTTCTTTACGGTAACGCGCGATAAAGGGGACGGTCGCGCCATCATCTAAAAGCTCAATGGCGGCACTGATTTGCGCGGCAGTGGCGGAGAGTTCTTGGGAAAGAATTTGAGTAATGTTCATCAATAGAATTCCAACGGACAGGCCGTCTGAAATTTCAGACGGCCTGATTTAAAAACAATCGCTTTAAGGCAGCGAATTATAATATTCGTAGGCTTTGTCCATGTCTTCAAACTGGTACATATGCCCTTTTTCCAGCACCATCGCATTATCACAATATTGCTTCATGGCGCTGTGGCTATGCGATACCAAGATGATGGAACGGTCTTTGCGCTTTTCAAACAACTCGTACTTACATTTATCGGCAAAGCGCGAGTCGCCAACTGCAATCACTTCGTCAATCAGATAGCAGTCAAACTCTACCGCCAACGACAAAGCAAATGCCAAACGTGCCTTCATACCTGAAGAATAACGCTTGACCGGCTCATAAAGATATTGACCCAGCTCGGAAAACTCTTCGGTAAAGTTCTTCACATAATCGATGTCGACGTTGTAAATCCGACAGATGAAACGCAAATTGTCCATACCGGTCAGACTGCCTTGAAACGCACCGGAGAATGCCAAAGGCCAAGAAATACTCATCGTACGTTTGATTTCTCCCGTGGTCGGCGGTTCAACGCCACTAATCAAACGGATGAGCGTCGATTTACCTGCACCGTTGCGGCCAAGAATACCGATTTTCTCGCCCTTCTCCATTTTGAAGTTGATATCGTGCAAGACTGTCCGCCAACCTTGGCGGGTCAGATACCGTTTGGAAACGTGTTCAACTGAAATCATTGCGGCTCAACCCCTTTGCTGAATCTCGCCACCATCGCCAAACCAAGCAGCAGCAAAACCAAGTTACACAACAAAATATACCAAGGATTTTCGTAAGTCGTGACGCTGTCGCCAAAATATCCGGCACGGAACATTTCTGTACCATGCACCATCGGAATCATCAGCACATAGTGTTGTAACTGCTGAGGCAGGTTGTGTACGAAGAAAAACACGCCGGATAAAGGCATCATCACAAAACTGATGGTACTCCAAACCTTACCAAACGGTTCAAAGTGAAACGCCACCGAACAAATGACCAGCCCCAATCCAACGGCAAACATTGCCATCAAAAGCCAAGCCAACAACATATAGAAAATATCTGCCGGTACATCAATCCAACCGATGATGACCAATGCGAACATAATCACGACCTGCGCAATGGTGGCGCCGGCAATCTCCAACAACATACGCGCAAAAATGGTATCCAAAACGCGTACATTTCGGTGATACAGCAAGCTTGTATTGGCCGAAATCGAACCGATGGCACGATTAGAAGCATTACGCCACATCATCATCATCGGATAGCCTGTCAGCGTGAATGCAACGATATTCAAAGCTGACACGTTGTGCATGCGGAAAAATTTCCACATCAACACCATAACCAAAGTCAGCAGCAAAGGTTCGACAAACAACCACAAAAAACCAATGTTATTACGACCGTAGCGAGTAATAATTTCACGCATTAAGAGTGCGCCGATTACCCTTTTTTGAATAAGCAGCGACTCCAAAAACGATGTTTTATGTAGCTCTTTCATCAGTTTTTATGCTCACGGATACTTGCCGTCAGCAACACGGCTATGCCATAGACAATCAAACCGATGACAAACGTTGCCACGATGTTGTACAAACGGTTTGGCTCATGTGCCAAGTCAGGTTTGTTCGGCTGGGAAATCACTTCCAAATACAATTGCTGACGATCTGCTTCCGCTTTTGCACTTTCCAAAGAAGTCATCGCCGCAGCCAATTGTTTCTCAGCCAATTCGTTTTCCAAATACACGCGCTGATATTCCGCCGCCTGATTGGACAATGATCCCTCGCCACCGCCGGAAATCGCTTTCATTTGTTGCGAGATTTCTTTACGCAAGCTCTTCTCACGCGCAATCAAACCTGGAATTTGCGGGTTTTCAGGCGTAACAGCTTTTACCTGGTCAAGCTGGGTTTGAATGACAATCAACTCATCCTGCAATTTGGATACCAAACCCATTTGCACATCGGATTGCGCCTTCAAGTCGAAAATACCGTTGGAAACACGGAATTTTGTCAATTGGGCAGAAGCTTCTTTAACTTTCTCCTCAGCCGAATTGACCACTTCTTGAGCATAACGAATCGTATCCTGACGAGCACGTTCGTTCAGCTGGTTGATCAATACCTCGCCCTGTTTGAGCAAAGCATCATTGATCTTTTGAGATTCACCGGCATTGAACGATATAACGCTCAAATTGGAAATGCCTGAGACAGAGTCAAAATGGATGGATACCTTATCGCGGTAGTATTGATAAAACGCTTCATCCTCGCCACGCAGGCCAAAACCATTAAAACGGCTGAAGATGTCGCCTTCTTTTTCATAAAAATCACGAACGGGCATTTTCTTACGCAACGCGTCCAAAGCTGAACGCGACTGCATATATTCCTGCACGGTATAAATATCGTCTTGCGCACGAGAGAAACCAGACCCCTGCAAAATGGCACCCAAGCCGTTCAAAGACGATTGGCTCTTAGGAGAGCGCACCACAAAGCTGGACTGGGATGTGAACTGATCGGAAGCAAATATTCCGTAATACACACCGGAACACAAAGTCGGCACGATAACCGTTACCCAAAGCAACGGATTAATCTTACGTAACCAAGACTTTTTGGCCTTTTTCTTTTCGGGAGCCGGTTGTTCCGGTTTCACATCCACATTTGCAGAAACTTGCTCAGACATTATTTTCCCCATTAGTTCACTAAATTATTAATACTGTTCGCACTGCTCACCACAGGTGAGAACACAAATGACAAGAACTTGCGTACTTCAGCCATCGGCGCATTCGATACGTACACCACGTCCTTATCCTTCACAGGGAAACGCTGCATCCAAAACATAGAATTCGCATCTGCCAGGTTCAAACGGTAGACCACAGGAATCTCCGCACGATCGCCATAACCCTTTTCAACCCATTTAGATTGTTTCTCAGGAGGCAGCTCGGATAAAGGCGCATAACGGAATACAAATACACCGCGCGCATCTGCACGATAATCCTGCAAACCGCCCATACGTCCCACAGCCTCAGCCAAAGACAAGCCCTTCACAGAGAAACCAATCTGCTGCGTATGACCAACCGCACCCATAGACGTAAACGTGCTCGGATTTGTAATCATCGTGATCACGTCACCGCGACGCAACAAAATATTTTGACGCGGATGCGCCACCAAATCTTCCAGAGCAATCGTTCTGACAACATTACCGCGTGTCAGCTGTACGTTCGTATCCTGAACATTCGCAGTCGAACCGCCCACCGCAGCCACCGCATCCAACACACGCTCGCCTGCAGCCGTCAAAGGCATACGCACACTGTTGCCCGCACGGATAACCGATACATTCGCCGCATTATTTTGCACCATGCGCACCATTACCTGCGGCTGGTTCGCCATTTTTTTCAGACGGCCTTTAATAATGTTTTGCACCTGAACCGGTGTTTTACCAAGGACAGACACATCGCCGATAAACGGCACAGAAATCGTGCCTGAAGAGCTGACCATCTGTTCAGGCAGCTTCGTTTGCTGCGCATTACCCGAACCGGTAGACGACAAAGCTCCGCCGAACAACACAGCCGGAGGAGCTTCCCAAATCGTAATGTCCAGCACATCACCTATATTGATAGCCCCTATTGATGACGTACCATCGCCCAACTGAGCAAATGACTGATTAACTTGCGCTTGATATAGCGACTGAGCTACCGCACCATTCACATCAATCAATTCCACCTCCGGTACTTCGGCTGTAGCCTGCTGTTGCCCCAAAGCAACAACATTTCGTGTACTTGGGCCGGAAGTAGGAAGAGAAGAGCATGCAGCCAACAGACTGACACACAACAATAACATGCCCCTGCGGGTAAGACATTCTGCTTTCAACATTGATTAAATCTCACTATACTTTTAATTACGCACAGCCATTATAACACCTGATGAAATATTAGGCCGTCTGAAAACCTGACATAAGCATCAAAAGACATCACATTACAGCGAATACCGTCATGAGAAAACTTAAAAAACTGATTCGACAACCAGGTGTATTCTTCCGCGACTATCTCAACAAAAGATACCCTGTCCGAAACGCCGAACAGCGTACAACAGAGTCTGACGAACCGGTCATTATCGACAACAGCCTGTATTTAGCCGAAATTGAAAATAGTATCGACCTTCCCCCTATTAAAGTTGATGTCGTTTTCACATGGGTAAATAACCAAGATCCCAAATGGCAGCAACACCGCCGCCAATATAGCCCTACTGCCGAAAAAAACGCACTTCACAATAATGACGAAGCTCGTTTCAGCAACCACAACGAACTTTACTATTCACTTCACAGCGTGCGTACCTTCCTGCCGTGGGTTAACCATATCTACATCATTACCGACAACCAACGCCCCGATTGGCTCAACCCTGCCGACTATCCCAATGTCAGCATAATAGATCACAGTCAAATCATTGACCCGCAATACCTGCCCACCTTCAATTCGCATGTAATCGAAGCACACTTGCACAACATTCCCAATCTAAATGAGCACTTCATCTATTTTAACGATGATGTATTTGTTGCCCGACCATTACCGAAGGAACATTTTTTTCACGCCAACGGGATTGCTTCACTTTTTATTGCAGACAAAAGCCTAAAACAAATGTCCGAAAGAGGAACCGACACACCCACTCTTTCCGCCTCAAAAAACTGTATCGCACTATTACAACAGCACTACGACTGCCACATCGACCGTCCGTTAGTACACACCTATATCCCACTGCATAAAAGCAGCTTTCAATTTGCTTGGCAGCACTACCGTACTGAGATTGAAGCCTTTTTATCCAACCGTTTCCGTTCTAACCACGATCTCAACCTTGCCACCTTCCTCGTACCTTGGCTGATGTTTTTAAACAGGAAATCTACAGTAGGTAATGAAATATGTTATTATTTTAATATCCGCTCCAACAAAGCGCCTGCCCAATATATCAAGCTCTTAGAAAATAAAAAAAATGGGCGGCAGCCACACTCTTTTTGTGCCAACGATTTTCACAGCCAGCAACAGATTGAAAACTACCAGGACAAACTGATTCAAATGCTGGAAAATTACTTCAAAACCAAATAAAAATAAAAGGTCAAAAAAATGAACAATAAAAAATTTCGGAAGCTCTTACGAGACCCTAAACTCTTTTTCCGCGACATGTACGCCAAACGCGTAATGAAACTCAAAAAATACCTTCCCTTAAAATACGAAGGTAATAATCAATTTACAATCGTTTCAGCCGTTTATAACGTCGAAAAATACCTTGATGAATACTTTGACAGTATCGTCAAACAAAGCTTGAATTTCAAAAAACACATTCAAATCATTCTAGTAGATGATGGGTCAACCGACCATTCAGCAGAAATCATCAAACGATGGCAAGCCAAATTTCCTAAAAATATCCATTATTTTTACAAAGAAAATGGCGGCCAGGCCTCGGCACGCAATCTAGGTTTACAACATACACAAACGGAATGGGTAGTATTTACTGACCCTGACGATTATCTTCACCCTGACTACTTCAAATCAGTAGATACTCAAATTAGCCAACATCCGTCGGCAGTAACCGTAGCTACCAATATGATTTTTTTCTTTGAAAATCAAAATATTATAAAAGATAATCATCCTTTAAAATTCCGTTTTGATAAAACCCACGTTATTGATGTTGCTAAGCTCGATAAATTTATCAATATGTCAGCTGCCTCCACCTTTTTCAGAGTCAGCCATATTAAAAAACAGAATTTGGTGTTTGACCACAATGTTAAGCCAAACTTTGAAGATGGCAAATTTATTGCAGACTATTTATTAGATTTGCAGGATGCAAAAGCTGTGTTTGACAGAGATGCCGTCTATTTCTATCGCAAACGTGAAAGTGGCACATCCACTTTAGATACTTCTTGGCAAAAAGTAGAAAAGTTTTCTAATGTTTTTGAGTATGGCTTCTTGCCTATGCTTCAAAACTATAAAAACCGCTTAGGGCATGTACCCTCCTCAATACAAAAAACCGCATTATATGATATGGCTTGGTATATCCAAAAATTGCTTAATAGACCTGAACGTCTAGATTTGTTGGATGCCAAACAAAAATCACATTTTTATGATCTAATGCAGCAGGTTTTTAATTATATTGATCAAAAAAATATTATGGAATTTGGCTTAGCGGGAGTATGGCTATTCCATAAAGTTGGTATGCTTGGAATGTTCAAACAGAGCGAGCCACCATTCCAAATCGCCTATATTGAAAACATTGATCGTGAACGCAAACAGTTCCTTATCAGCTATTTTACCTATTTCGACCAGCCATATTCTGTGCAGGCTGATGGGCATGATCTTATTCCTGTCTATGTAAAAAGCGTAGTTAATAAGCTAAATGAACAATTATTTGTTTACGAAAAACGTTTGTGGGTTCCCTATGGGGATGTTGCAGACAACGCCAAAATTAATATTCTACTTAACAAAAAAGCAATGCGAATTTCGATTAAAGGTAAAACCTTTATGCACGGCATCGCATTAAATGAACTTATCGGTTTATTTACGCCGTCTGAAAAATACCTTTCAGACGGCAGTTGGCTCTTGATGGACAGGGAAACCAAAGCTGACGACAACGCTGAGCATTTTTATCGTTATATGATGCAGAACCACCCTGAACAAACTTGTTATTTCGCACTCAACAGAACCGCCTCTGACTGGAACCGTCTCGAACAAGAAGGCTTTAAACTTGTAGAATTTGGTGGTAGAGAATACGAACAACGTTTGCGTAAAGCTGAAAAAATCATTTCCAGCCATCTAGAAAAACACATTAACAATTATTTTGGTGATTTGTACGAACACAGCAAAAAATTCGTCTTCCTTCAACATGGAGTCACCCAAAACGACCTTTCTGCATGGTTCAATACTAAAACTAATCTACATTGTTTTATTACTACTGCCACCCCTGAATATCAAACAATCATAGCTAACCCTAGCCGCTATAAGCTAACAAAAAAAGAAACAGTGTTAGCAGGCTTTCCTCGTTATGATAGTTTAGTATCAAAAAATATTGATCAAAGTAGAAAAATCCTAATTATGCCTACTTGGAGAAACAATATTGTAGGACAAAATATTGGTCGCGGTAGCAACACACGTGCGTTAAATAGTGATTTTATGAAAACTTCCTATGCGCAACATTGGTTTAATTTTTTGCACTCTATAAATTTAAGACAATTAGCAGAAAAGTTTAACTATGAAGTTATATTTGCTCCACACCCGAATATTGAGCCTTATTTAGACTTCTTTGATATTCCTAATTACATTCAGGTTTGGAAAGGATCAAGTGCTATAGAAAGTATACAAACCTTATTTGGCCAATCATCAATTTTAATTACTGACTATTCCTCTGTAGCCTTTGATATGGCATATCTGAATAAATCTATTATCTATTATCAATTTGATCAAAAAGAATTTTTCTCTGGAGCCCATACCCTTCAAAGGGGATGGTTTGACTATGAAAGTTCTGGCTTTGGGCCAGTCACGTTAACTGAACAAGAAACATTTAATGAACTAGAAAATATTCTCAAAACGGGTTTAAAACCAAAATATCTTGAACGTATCCGTGCTACCTTCCCATTTCAAAAAGGTGGTAACTGCGAACGTGTGTATCAAGCTATTATCGCCCTTGATCATGCCGAAACTGTCGACAACCTACCGATTCTGGTCGATATGATTGAGCAAGCAGAAAATCATCAGGCATGGGATTTGGCTGCAAGCCGTATTCAAACTCTGCTTGATACAGGCCGTCTGAATGCGGAAGAAACAGCTGATTATCGCCATCGTTATCTGAACGCTTTATTTGAGAGCAAACAGTTTGATACTTTGCAAAACCTGTTACCTGATTATCCCGATACCGCAGGTTACTGGAATGCGAAAATGGACTTATATATCGGTAATGCCGTTAAAGGGGCGGAATTTTTTGCTGAAAACGAGCATATAGGAACGCAAAATGATTTACTTATAGCATTACTTGCAGCCTCGTTTCATCAAGCAAAAAGGCTGTCTGAAAAACTGTTTGCCCGGATAGGTACAGACTTATCCGACTCATATCAACCTTTGTTGACCGTAGCACAAAAGCTATCGGAGCAGAATTATTTTGTAGCATTGGCTTTACTGAAAACGTATATTGATAGCTTGGACGATCGCACAAAAGGTTATCTAAAACCCGAGCTATTGGCTTCTTACCTCTGCATGAAACTTGGTAACTTACAAGGCGCGCATCAGTATTTGGTTTCTTTTGAAAACCATACTCAGAATGATCCAAGTTGCCGTATCGCCATTGCAAGACTGGCAAAATTACGCGGTGATTCTGAAAAACTATTTACCCAGCTTAACCGTGCCTTTGAAGAAAATCTGCTCTTCATTCCTGAAGATTTAACAGTCGATTATCTGAAAAAAATGTACGCTACCGGCAACACTGACGGCGAAGGATATCTATTGGCTCAACTGCGCCAAAAATATCCTGAGAATCCGTCTTTGGCCTTGTATGAAGCTGAAAAACTAGCCCAAAACCAAGATTGGGAGTCTGTCACCAAAATATTGGCTGATTTTGCACAAACCTCACCGGAAACGATGTATCTTTATACAACTGCTTTATGCCGTCTGAAAAACCATCAAACAGCACAACGTTATTTTGACAGTCTCTCTCTACAAGACACAGCAGCATATTGGAAACTGGCAGCTGAAATAGCCGAAGCGAAAGGTGACAAGGCATTACAGGCTGAGTGTCTGAAAAAACAATTGGCTTGTTTAGAGTAATCTCTGTCTTATCTTAAAAAAGGCCGTCTGAAAACTTTTATGTTTTCAGACGGCCTTTACTATTAGATGCACTAATCAAGTTCTACTGTTGAATTGATATAGGTAACATGATTCATTTCTGCCAAATCCTTACCTTCATCTATATCTGTGTATAAAACATTATTGCGTTCCCAAAATACATCTTTGCGTATGACTTTAGCCGGCACGCCTGCAATAACACAGTTATTAGGAAAATGTTTTTTCACTACCGAAAATGCACCAACAATACTACCGCTACCAATCTTTGTACCACCCCAAATTGTTGCGCCATAGGCTACCCACACTCTGTCTCCAATGGTAACGTCTTTAGAAACATTTAAACGTTTGCCAGTATGAACATTATAAATCGGGTGTGCATCATCAGTACGGATTTGATTATTCGTGGCAAACATACAATCTTCACCAATGGACAAGGTTGTATGTTCGGCAACAGTAATATAAACCGGATTGGTACTGGTAGTTTTACTGCCGATGTTAATCGTACAGCCTACTCCCAAACACCATTGGCCTTGCATAGAAACATTCTCGCCAATATAGACTTTGCTGTCCTTGCCTAAAAATTCCAAAAACACATTACGCAAGTTTGCATTAGGGTGGATAACAACTTCATTCCCACCTCCTCCTAGAAATTGGAAATGACAGTTTCGCAGATTATCAGGTGCAGTAATTTTATTTCCGGAAGTATCAATATAATTGCCTGACATCACTTCTTTTTTACGGCTGTTAACTACTGGCCGTTCAGAAAAATATTGTTCCGCACGTTCGGCCAATTTGATAAAGACTGCACAGGTTTGGGCAAAATCCAAAGCACTGACATCATAAATGTATACATTATCCCCATCCTGCTTAGATAAACTGAAGTTTGGAAACATTTCTCCGATATTATCTATCTCACTTTTATTACGATAAAACAGGAAAATCTTCTGCCAAACTAAATTTAAACTGACAGAAAATGGTGTTTCACGGTCAGATTTGAAATTGCAGTACACATTCTGCTGATAATAAATATCAACAGACGTATTTTTTAATTTGATATTTTTAAGAATTTCTTGCTGAAATTCTTCAGTCGTTTTATCTATCATTACATTCCCCAAACATGATAAATATGGTTCAAATATTAAAAAAATAGACAGTAAATTTTAAACTTACTGTCTATTTACTTCGCATTTAGTTCAGATTAATGTCCGAATCAGTGATATGGATGTCCAACAGCAAATTATTGATAATGGTATTGGACAAGAATACTGTGTTGCCTGAAAAATCTATGTGCTTTTGAATTTTTTCAAAGTCAAATTCACATAATACAACTGTAGGCAATGCTTCTTTCAGCTCTTTAATATCCGGATAAAACTCTGATACCTTAGCCGATGAAATGACCACTTGATTTTCAAGGTTATGATCAATTACATCCGGTAGCTTTTTGAAAGTCTCCAAAATCGGCGTACGGATAGAGTGCAGATACAATGGATCTTTGCCACCATAGTATTTATGGTTGCCCAAAAATGGGTCGATTGCAAAGGTTTTGTACCCACCAATTAAGCCGTGATATACCGCTCCTGTACCGCCTGATGATGCACCGCAAATGACTACGTTTTTCTTATCTACGCCATAAATATTCATCAGGCTCTTAATGAAACGCTGGATATTGTCTTCGATATTTTCATCAAACTTTGTATTCAACCCGTGACTGCCAAACGCGTCTGATACATCAGCCATACGGATGATATAAGTATTTGGCATAATGCTGTTGCTGATAAATGGAAATGGGTGGCTATAATAACGGTCAACCATATTCTCATTGCTCTTATTGGTATAAGAGAACAACACCAATAGATTTTTCTTGTTGGCACTCAATACTTTCGGTGCTTCAACAGTATAAATAACATTTTCCAACTCATGGAAAGAGTCTGGGAAATAAGCCAAAAGATCTTTATAACTGTGCTTGTTCACACGACGGAACACACTTACACCCATTTTGTGTTCAACAGCTAAAAAGCCTCTATTATTTAGCTCATAGACATAATCACTTAGACCATGATTCCGAGCATAGCTTAGGAAAAACTCATTACTGTCGCCTTTAACACCAATGTATTCAACTTCCGGCTTATCCAAGTACTCGGCTAAATTAATGCCTTTATTTTTTTCAACATTCAGGATGTAGCACAGTTCGCTGCCAAGATAAATGGAAGTAACTTCTAAAATCTCACTAAATTTATCCTCAATTTTTGCCCAATCGGCTTCAGCAAATTTAAAAGACAATACTGTCTTTTCTTGATTAACCGATTGCGGGTAACTTCCATAGACTTCTGAAATATATTTCAAAAATTTTGGAAAACCAGAAATTTGAGAAACCTTGCTCTTATTACGCTCAATAAAGTTAAAGGTTTGTCCTACTACCGTATAACTGACGCTGACAAAATAGTCGTTCAACAGAAAATCAAACACTATACTTTGATTGTTATAAATCCAAGCGTTAACCTTTTGAGGATCAATCTTGGCTTTTCGTAAGATGTTTTGCTGAATTTTATATAAATCCATTTTATAAACCCTGTTGATATTTTTCCAACAATGCTTTTTTGTCGGTTTTGTGGTTGGTGCTGACTGGAATTTCATCAATGTGAATAAATTCAGACGGCATCATGTAAGACGGTAAATTTTGTACTAATGCGTCTTTGATCGCCTGAGTATCTGCACTTTGCTTGGCTGTATAGAAACACACCAAACGCAATACTGCGCCTGTGTTGCGCTTCAACGCCACTACTGCCACATTATCAAAGGCAAATTCCTTAAGGTTAAGGATTTTTTCTTCAATTTCTGAAAGTTCGATACGGTAGCCATTGAGCTTAATCTGCTCGTCTTTACGGCCTTGTACATAGAACAATCCATTTCTTTCAAAACCGTAGTCACCTGTTTTATAAGTGCGGTTATCTGCACTGTGTACTACCAAGCGTTTGGCATTTTCAGTTTCGTTGTTCAGATAGCCACGCATCACATGATTACCACTAATCCAAATCTCTTCGTCAACAATCTCTAATTTGGAATTAAGCACGGCAATGCCTACAGGCAACTCTTCTTCTGCCGCCAGCATATCAGGCGTAATATCAACGTAAGTTGTTGCTACAGTAGCCTCAGTCGGACCATAGGTATTGATAACACGGACACCGGGAAATTTTTGAAAAATCATATTTACTACAGGTTTGCCAAGTTTTTCGCCACAGAACAAAAATTCCTTCAAACTCGGTAAAGTAGCCTGACTACATTTAGGGTTGAGCAGCTGCTGCATGGCAAAAGAAGGCGTGGAAACCCAAGTAGTAATTTGTTGTTTGACCAAAAAATCAATCCAGGTGGCAGGATTAGAAATAGCATCACGACTGTTCATGACAATGCAACCACCGTAAGCCAAGTTGCCAAAGATTTCGTACATTGACAAATCAAACGCAAACGGAGCCTGATTCATAAACACATTAGGTGCGGCTAAATTAAGCTGCTCTTTCATCCATTTCATCAGGTTGAATACAGCTTCACGACCGATTTGCACCCCCTTAGGTGCGCCGGTTGTTCCTGAAGTAAACATGATGTAAGCCAAATCTTTTTCAGCCAACTCTACTTCTTCATCAGTCTGCTTTTCAAAAGTTTGCGTTGCCGAACGGTACACAAAACGTGCTTTCGACAGTTGGCAGATATTGTTCAAACGGCTTTCAGGATAAATACTATCCACCGGAATAAAAGGGATTTTGTTTAATAAGCAGGCATAAATTGCCACTGCAAAATCAATTTCTTTATGGCCGTGCAACACCAAAGGAATGTTTTTGGTAATATCTGCTATGCTTTTGTAAGCCTCGATAAATGCGGCTATTTTTACGCGCAACTCTTCCCAAGAACATTCCTGAGTATCATTAACTAACGCTTTTCCCGAAGTTTGGCTGAAACGGTATTCCAAAAAATCATCAAGATTTTGGAATTCATTTAATTGTTTCATGATTTAGCCTTTGTAATTATTTTCAACATATTGAATGATATTGGCTGAGTTTGCCAAAATATCAACCAGTTGCTCAAACGGCAAATCAACATCAAATTTTTGTTTGATGGCCATAACCAAATCCATTGCGCTCACAGAATCAATAAGTCCCGTAGACAACAATTCTTCATTTGCTGACACTTGTTTTTGTGCAACTTGTGAAATCAACGCCAAAACTTCGTTAGATACTGACATGGTAAGATCCTTTTATTAAAATTGAAATGATAACGCTTTGCACCCTGTGCATAACATTGTGATTATCCCATATTTTTTTACTTTTCAGGTAACTAAATATACAATAACCAAATAAAGCAATCCCTCTTTGACAACACTTACACCAAGCCATCTGAAAGCGTTTGTATTTTCAGCCAACCGGTTTCACGACTTCCAAACACAATTTTAATTAAGGAAAACCAATGACTATTCTTATCACCGGCGGTACCGGTTTTATCGGCTCGCATACCGCTATTTCGCTGATTGAAGCGGGCTACAATGTCGTAATTCTTGACAATCTGTGCAATTCCAGTATCAACATTCTGCCACGTCTAAAAAAAATCACTGGCAAAGATATTCCTTTTTATCAAGGAGATATCCGAGATCGCGCTATGCTGCAAAAGATTTTTGCCGAACATAAAATCCAAACTGTGATGCACTTTGCCGGTTTGAAAGCGGTAGGCGAAAGCAATACACTACCTATGAAATATTACAATTACAACGTATCGGGTAGCTTGATTTTGGCAGAAGAAATGGCTAAGGCAGGAGTATTTAGTATTGTATTTAGCTCATCTGCTACAGTATATGGTGACCCTGCACGTACGCCAATTACCGAAGATATGCCAGTAGGAGGTACAACCAATCCTTACGGCACATCAAAATATATAGTCGAACGTATTTTGACTGATATTCAAAAAGCCGACCCACGCTGGAGCGTGATTCTGCTACGCTATTTCAATCCTGTAGGCGCACACAAAAGTGGTTTAATCGGAGAATACCCAAATGGTATTCCAAATAACCTCTTACCGTATATCTGCCAAGTCGCTTTGGGTAAACTGACAGAGTTGTCAGTATTCGGAAACGACTACCCTACCCCTGATGGCACAGGTGTGCGCGATTATATCCATGTTGTTGATCTGGCCGATGGCCATTTGAAAGCTATGCAAAGCCATTCAACCAAGTCCGGTG